>JAVCCS010000051.1 GCA_030765365.1 Candidatus Theseobacter exili | reverse complement strand
TCCATTTTATGCTTTTATTCTTCCCGGAGCTTTTATAAGAGTTCTTAGAATAACATGATCATCTCTTAAGTTATCATACAAAGGTCTAAAATCTTCTGTTAGCAATTCATAGAAAGCATTTCTTGCAAGTATTCTCAGCATGTCAAGTACAGACTTGGCAACCGTATCAATCCTAAAATACTTTTCCTCAATCAGAGCATCAAGCCTTGATTCATCTCTGACAGCAGCACTCATATTATCTTCAATATCTGCGATATCGGATTTCAGTTTAGATATCATATTGTCGTGATATATTTTCAGATCCAGCTTTTCCTGTTCAGCTTTTTTATTGATTTCCAGTGTTTTGTCATTATGCCGTTTCATTTTTCTGATAACGGAATTTATCTTTTTCTGATTATTTTCATTTGTTAATTCGTTACCCATGGCAATATAATTGTTACGTCTAGTGTTGATCTTTTTATCAAGTCTGTGTTCAAGGGAATCAATTTTCTTTTCTCTTTCGAGCAGAGCTTTCCTAAGTTTAGCTTTTAAATGAGTTTTCTCCTTTTCATGTTTCCTGAATTCTCTGCTCTTTATCATAAAGTCAGTTTTTCTTTCATTGTCTTCAATATCCTTATATTCATCAGATTTATATGAATCAATTTGGTCAATTCCGTAATGTTTTATCAAATAGCCAAAATCGTTTTCCTGGAGCCATCTTCTGAAAATATATGTTATTGCATCCTGTGCTGAAATATTCTGATTTGAACTTAGAACTGAAACCTCTATTGTACGTTTCTTTTTACACCCAATCTTTTTGGTAAGCCTTACAATATATCTATTAAACTTAGAGATTCTATTCCATTGATGATACTGATATTCACAGGAATATTCCTTCAAATCATAACTGTTATTTCTTGGAATTCTAAGAATAAAACTGCTGCTGTTTATTTTTGAATTCCAGGCATCTTTTTTGTAATCCTTTTCCCAGGTTATTATATGATCTCCGGTTTTAAGAATATGATGCATAGCATCAATACCGTATATTCCCCTGTCTATTATCCAGGTAAATCCATCACGCATCTGAGACGGATAGAGTTTTTTAAAAGCCTTAACCGTAAAATGAAAACGTACTCTCAAATCATACATGTTATCAAAATGCTCAGCAAAACATGGCTTCCCCTCAACTGAATGAATATAATCACTTATAAGAATCTTACCCATTTGATGAAGTGAACCGCAGTAGCCTATAAGTATCTTAAGCATACCGGTATATTTTTTGGTGTGAGGATCATAGTAGAATATTTTGGATGTAAGAGTACTGAACCTTTTAATATTTGCGGAACCAAGCTCTGTACGAAGTCCCAGTGTGGAAAGATTATATACATTTGTACGTAAAGCCTGTATTTTTAGGGCATTACCTCCAAAGAATATATTGAAAAAATCCTTTGATATTGTTTTTGACTGTTCCATGTTCAGAGCTCCAAGCAGAAACTGTGAGAGAATTTGGCGACTGGCATTAATACCAGTGTTTAAATTGGCGGTCAACTCAGCTATTAACGGAAGCATTAAAATCAACCCCAAATGATTCACTATTTTTTCAACATATGGCGGTTTGCCTCCGCTTAACGGCAGACAGTGAGCTTTATCTACAGTTTCGGAATCCGAAGTCAACTTGCGTTTTTCAGCCTCAAAAGTAGCTGTTTTAACGCAAGTTGTGTTGGGATTTGGAACTGATTCTGCAATAGTTGATCCGGAAATTATTATGGATTCTTCTTCATGGATATTTTTGTAATCTACTGAAATATCTTTTTCAGCAGAATTTACTGATTCGGAGAAAAATTCAGCATCAGCTTTTCGAAAGATTGGGCGTATTGCCTCTCCGCTTACATGCAAATCAAAATATTCTTCAAGTTCGGCAAGAATTTTCTTACGATGACAAATTATTTTATTTTCTTTGAAATAAATGTATTTTTTTTATATATGATTCCACTTCAGGGCTTATTTTACCATTACAGGTTAAACCAAAAACTTTTGCTATTTCTTTTGCATCGGCTTTGTTTAAAACTTTAGCCCATTTGCTTATTGTTTCTTCGCAGTAAGCAAAAATACTGCTTAATCCTTTTAGCTGAAAACCGGCAAGACGCAAACGGGCACAGAGAAGTTTATATAATACATGGGAACGATCGTTAGGTACCGTATCAATAAGGATTACTCCAAGGTAAAAATAGTAGTGTTTGGGATTGCTCAAGCTATCAACATGCAGAGAAAAATTACAATCCCGTTTGCATGGCAACAACAATCGCTGTAAGTTCTCTATATTCATGGTAACTTCTTTCGATTTTTTTAACTATAATTAATTGGGTTGAAAGAAGTTTACCATACTACAACAACAAAAATATTAAACAAAAAAACCAAATTTAACTTGCGTTTGGCTCAGCCTCGAATTAAAAGAGTTCTGATCCTTATATTCATCAGATTTATATGAATCAATTTGGTCAATTCCGTAATGTTTTATCAAATAGCCAAAATCGTTTT
>JAVCCS010000104.1 GCA_030765365.1 Candidatus Theseobacter exili | reverse complement strand
TCTCTGGCATTTTCAACGGGAAGAATTATTCCCTTAATTCCGGAATCCTTGACAGAAACAGAAATTGGCAATGTGCCTTTAATACCGCGTAATGCCCCATCGAGGGAAAGCTCTCCCAGCATAATATAATCCTTCAATTTGTCTTTTGGGACAAGATTGGCTGCACATAAAATCCCGATAGCAATAGGCAAATCAAAAGCACTACCCTCTTTTTTGATATCTGCGGGAGCGAGGTTCACAACGATTTTATTGCTTGGGATATAATAACCCATATTTTTTACTGCTGCCCAAACCCGTTCTTTGCTTTCGCGTACAGCCCCCTCGGGTAATCCGACAGTTATAAAACGAGGGATCTCTGCACGACTTAAATTACATTCAACATTAACAATATAAGCGTCAATTCCTAATACCGCAGCGCTTTTAACAAGTGAAAATTTTGACATGCAATTTCCTAATAGTTTACAGGTTTTAAATTTTTCTTGCTTTCAGAAAAATTTAATGTAGAGTAAGTTTTATTACAATGTTAAAATAGAAACAACAGTTTTATTGGAAAAGGTGATAAATTCACAAGTTGTGTCATTTACCCGAAGTCATTTTAATTATTGAAACATAAAAAAATCTGTGGTTTGTTACTTCTCAGGCTAAAGTTATTAGAAGTTATACTTTATGTCATCTATAAATGTATTCGATTCAAATTGAGATATTTCATTAGATATTTTTCCACAAATATTATCACGGTATGATTTTGCTGCTAATTTAATCGCATTTGTAATAGCTTTTGCTTTTGATCGTCCATGTGCTTTGATAACAACATTCTGAAATCCAAGTAAAGGGGCTCCTCCGTATTCTGAATAATCGGTAAGCTGCTTCAAGGTTCTAATACCACCGGATAGGGCAATTAGACCCAATCTCCATAGAAATCTATGCTTAAATGCATACCTTCCAAGATGGGAAAGTGTTTCCGCAATTCCTTCTATAGTTTTCATAACTATATTTCCAACGTATCCCTCCGTGACAACAACATCCGCAAGCCCTTTCATGACATCATCGCCCTCAATATTACCAACAAAATTAACATTCGGAAGTCTATCAAGTATTTTATAAACTCGTGAAAGCATCTCCCCGCCTTTATAAGATTCTTTACCAATATTTAGTAGAGCAACCGTAGGATCAGGAATACCTTTTATATCAGATGCATAAATCATTCCCATCAAAGCGAATTGAACCATATCTTCCGTGGCACAATGTACATTAGCCCCTATATCTAATAGTAAGGCAAAATAGTCATTCCTTTTTTGGGCATTCTGAGTCGGATAAACCGCAGCTATCGCTGTTTTTCGTACACCAACTATTCGAGGAACATATTGTGAAGCTGATAAAACGTACGCCCCTGTATTTCCCGCTGATACTAATCCTTGAACGGTGCCCTCTCTGCAGAGTTTAGCCGCTAAAATCATTGAAGCCTTAGGTTTCTTTTTGATAACCTGTTGAGGAATATCCTCGTTAGTTACGAATTCATCAGTATGGATAATTTCTATCTGGTTAGCATTATACTCTGTCTCATTCAATAAATTAAGAATGCGGATTTTATCTCCTACAAGTATAACATGAGCAGTTGATTCCAATGTAGCTTGAGCTGCACCCAGTACGGGTTCTGTTGGCGCCAAATCTCCACCCATAGCGTCTACCGCAATAGTAGTTATTGGTAAATTTTCATCTGGTAAATTATTCATGATACACCCTTTAATATAAAAGCCGTTTTTTTAATAACCAGGATTTCCCCAGTGATTATAGGGTACAATTAAAATAGCGGTACAATTTAGGGTACATTTTTCAATTCGCCAATCATTGCTTGTACAACTTCAAAAAGATCGCCAACAATACCGTAATCTGCAACTTTAAAGATTGGTGCTTCAGTATCATTATTTATGGCAACAATGTATTTTGCAGAAGAAATACCTGCTATGTGCTGAATAGCGCCGGAAATGCCGCATGCAATATAGAGATCGGGTGAAACAGTTTTGCCGGTTTGTCCAACCTGGTCTTTCTGAGGTCTCCATCCGGCATCTACAGCAGATCTACTTGCCCCTACCGCAGCTCCAAGAAGATCAGCCAGTTCTTCAAGAATGGAGAATTTTTCAGAACCACCTATTCCTCTACCACCGGCAACAATGATATCCGCCTCTGTAATATCAGGGCGTTTGCTTTCAGCCGATACAATTTCTTTTATGATGGTAAGAAAATCATTGGGAGACAATTCAATTTCAACCTCTGTAATATTTGTTGAAACCGACTTTTCAGTGATAGAAAATGTATTGGGTCTTAATGAAATAACAGCAGGTTTATTTGAAAAGGAGATTTTTGCAACTGCTTTTCCTGAATATACAGGTCTATGGCACATGATTTCTCCATCACTGATTTCGATTTTTGTGCAATCTGATGCTGCACTAACTCCAAGCCGAGCAGCAACTGATGGTATTAGATCTTTTCCCATTGAAGAAAAAGGGAATAAAACTATGTCAGGATTTTGGTTCTTTATTATTGAGGAAACCACCCGGGAATAAGCAGAAGGTACAAACTTGTCAAGACGTTCATCATCGGCAACTAAAATATTACTTGCTCCGAATTTCCCTAATTCTTTTGCAAGATTTCTTACATTAGCACCGACAATTACTGCCGTTAGTTTTCCATTTGATTCATCAGCAATAGAGCATCCTACTGAGACAGCTTCATAGGCGGTTTTTTTAAGTTTTCCATCTCTCTGTTCAGCAAAAACCAATATGTTCATCATTGTTCCTTTACAATAATTTCTTGTTATAGGTAGGTATTTTCAGTCCTGCCGGTTGGCGGGTTAATAATAAGTTAAAGCTTTTCAGAACTGTTTTTCCGTTAAAAGATGGATGCCCACGGCATACAGTTTTTACAATTTTAAAAATTAAGTATAGATATTTCTCTTTTCCCATCCCATAGGGATCCCTTTGGGAGAGGGATCCTTTCGGACAATTCTTTTTTCTCATCAGAGATCCCGTTGGGATAAGTGGACTCATTCATTATGTTCTATCTGTTATTTAGGATACAGTATTCATTTTCATAAAACTTTGGCTTCTTCTTTTAATAGCTTTATAAGTTCCGAAACCGCTTCCTGTCCTTCGCCGACAATCTTTCCTGCATTTCTTGGAGGTGGATATTCCATACTGAGTATTTCTATTCCACCCTGATTTAACATTATTTCTTTTCTCTTAATCTCTTTTTTCTTCGCTTTCATTATATCTCTTAGAGAGGGATAGCGTGGTTTATTCAAGCCTTTTTCAGCGGTTAACACACATGGCAAAGAACATTCAAGAATTTCTTTTGCTCCTTCTACATCCCTGCTTGCGGTAACTTTTTTATCAGGTACAGAAATCTCGTTAACCATTGAAATACAGGGAACATTTAGGATCTGAGCAACCAGTCCTCCAACCTGGTGACTATCAGTATCGGAAGCCTGCTTCCCACATAGGATAATGTCAAATGAAATATTTTTCATTTCATCAGCTAAAGCCTGCGCCACAACAAGTGAATCTGCCATTCTACTGTTTTGAGCAACAAGATGAATGGCATTATCAGCACCACAAGCAAGACATCTTTTAATTGTGGATGTTGCATTATCATCACCGAGACAGATTGCAGTTACTTCGCCGCCAAGTTTTTCTTTTAATTGGGCAGCTGCCTCAAGTGCATATTCATCATGAGGATTGGTATCAAATTTTATCATGGATTCGTCAATTGAAACACCATCAGATAGAATTTTTAT
>JAVCCS010000263.1 GCA_030765365.1 Candidatus Theseobacter exili | reverse complement strand
TAAGCGATCGTTGTTTGTAAATCATCAAGTACCCGGGAACTTTATTTGTACCACTTATTGTCCCACCACCGTCTTCTTGTTCTATTTGTATAGAACCGGACCCGGAAGCGCCCCAACTTACCTGTCCATCTGTTACAACATTTGTATAATAAAGCCGATCCGCAACGGCCACATACACCCTATCTTTGAATTCTATTGGATATTGACCACCGGCAGGTATGCCGGCAAGGTTAAATACTCCACCGCTTGACGTCCAGCTTCCTGAATTAGTATAACTTCTATTTTCTGAACCATTACACATCAAAGTACTATTAAGAAATGTCATAAACCTTGCCTTTGCGCCGGCGGTTAAACTTGACACAGAGGAAGAATTGCCTATCACATCGTATATATCAGTGCCGAACTTTGCGAACAACACGCTGTTCGCATGAGTAGAATCAAGATGTTGAAATAATCCGGTACAAGCGGTATCGGCCAAGAATTGTGAACCTAATCTGTTTGTCCCTTCCCTTGACACAGCCTCGCCTAAAACTTTGTCAAATAAGAGATTCATTGAGAAGGGAATAGAATTTGGTACATTTATATCAGGTGAGACCTTCTGAACGTTTCCGCCAGAAACATCTCGCCAACGTATAGTATCTTTTAATCGCATAGTGTTTATTTTTATTATATGATACAATTAATGTATGAATAAAACCATAGAAGAAAGAACGCAAAATATAGAAGAAGAAGAGAAAAGACGAAATCGTACTGCTGGTATTGTGCTAATTATTGTCATTTTTTTGATGGCATTTTATTTATCAAGCGATAACCGAAAGGGAGGAATATATCCTGATGAAACCGATAATCCTTGTAGTGAATATGGTTGTTAATTAATACTCTACTTTTCTAAACGGACCACGAGGTGGCGCTGTTTCCTTTGAAGGAAACGCTATCTCCATCAGTCCTAATTTACCGTTTCGTTCAAGAATATCTAATAATTCTCTCACATCATTTTTTTCCATTGCTCGCTTACTAGCTTCTATATCAATAGTAAATGCTCGTAAACCGGTAAAGAAACGGATAAAGTTCCACTTATCTTCAGCTGTTATTTTCTCTCCTACTAACATCTTGTATCCAGATGCGATGGGTTCTATAAAACCCTGAGAATGAATTCTTCCAACGCCGGCAAAGGTTTCGATTTGTTGAAGCCACCATTTCTTCTGCGGATTCACCTTCTGTATTTTAAATGTTTTTCCTTTTGATGTTACCTCCTTTTCTGTGTACTCCACCCAGTCCTTTAGAAACTGTGGCACAAATTCAAACGTCTTACCACTGTCATCTTCTTTAATTGGTTTTTCCTTAAAAAAATTAAATTCACTTGCAAACTCCAAGGGTGCTTTCAAAAATGGAGATAAAGAAATCATTACTTCGCGCAAGGGTTTATTGAGAAAATCAAAAGCGCTTTCTATTGGCAAATCAAAGCCAGCGAGGAATGATCTGTCATCATCTTTGCGGTTTAAAAGAACATTCATACCGGCCATAACAAAGTCCGGCGCGAATTTCTTTTCTTCTTCGTTTTTCGGTTCTCCGAACATTTCCTCCATAGCGCGCAGTGCCTTAAATTGAGCTATCTGCTTTCCGGGTGCTGTAGCCGCTGCTTTAAGTTGAAGCGCAATATTCTTACGGTTCCATGTATAAAAAGGTATTAACCGGCGACAAACATCTTTTTCAAACATTGTAAGATTACCATAATCAAATAAGAATTCCTTTGTTTTTGCCGCAGCATCTTCTGGGCTAAAACCTCGGCGAAGATTTGTAATGAAGTTTACCATACGAGCTTCATTCTCAATGCCTCTTCCCAATCTCCTTCCCACATCAAAAGGAGTAGCACGTCTCAAAGGATTTTCTGTAAGTAAACGCTGAATGTCAACACGGGTAACCTTATTTGTTAATACCCCATTTTTCTTTGATAATGCTCTTACTTTTTTATAAGTAAATTTTTCGCCAAGATCAGTAGTAAGATCTCCTACGGAATTTTTCATAACTTTCACTGCTTCTATGTGCCGTACCGGATTTATTGCCTGTGCTCCTATATCAAGAAAGTTCTGTAGTACATTTGAAATAAAGTTTCTACCATGGAAAGCAGGAAACATAACAGTAACCGAACCTTTAAAGAAATTCTGTGCTTTGTCAAATCCACGTAAAAGGATATGAAGGTCGGGATCATTGAAAAGTCGTTTATTCGTTTTTAGAATATCGTCTCCAATATGTTTAGGTATCAGAACATTTCTAAGTTCATCAGGTACACCATAAGCGAACTTGCTCAATTTTTCATAACCTTCCCCAAGTTCAAGGATATTGCGCGGAAGAGTTTTGGGTGCTGCTTTCGCCCCTCCTTGCATCGCTTTCGCTCCTTGGGTGTAGAAGTCGGTTAGTTGGGATTTGGTTTTGAGAACATTAGGTTTTATTATCCTTATTTCTTTTTCAAAAAGAAACTCAACACCATCAAAATTGTTTTTCCTTGCATACTCAACTATCTCTTGTTGTTTACTTAAAACACTTTTTCGTAATCCTTTAAATTGTGCATCACTTAAATCTAAAGGTTTGGCAAGTTTTTCTGCTTCTGATAAATAAGCTGTTTTCAAGTTTTTTGGTATTTGTGAGTCCTTTAGGATTTTTGCATTGGAAGGAATAAAGGCATCTCCGACAACACCCTTTCCTGGTGCAACAAATTTTTCCGCAACTTCTTTTGTTGAAACAGATGTACCCCTACCAGCTCCCCTTGTTGCATCTATCCCTGTATCTCCTCCTCTAAATACTTTTGTTTGTGCCTCCACAAACTCTTCCACACTCTTAAACTTACGGGCTTCTTTAGCAAGGGGTTGGAGTTCGGTAGGGATTGCCTTCACACCACCTCTCATCGCCTCTGCAACTCCTTTAATCCCCTTTGCTTCCACAGTCTCGTAAAAAAACTTCTGCATGAGTCTTGCTTTTTCAGATGCAACCATACGGACATTTAAAATAACACCTATATCTGTAATAGGATCAAGTCCTAGTTTCTTTGCTTCTTTAAGAGTGGGAATGCGCCGTGCACGTGCAAATCTCAAATTCCCTGTAAGTTTAGATTCAGAAAGTGTCAAATCGGTAAAAAGTGCTCGCGCCTTCTCTCTATTTTTATAAAGGTGAGTAACATAATCCCGTTGCCAGTGATTCATAAGTCCTAAATATTCCTCCTCTTTGTGAAGTTTCGCAAAAATCTGTTTCGTTCTTCGAGCCAATGGTTGCATCGGTTTATCAAGTCTTTTTATTGCTTCTTCTCCACCTTCAATAGCAAACGCTATAGCTTCTCTCTGTTTTGGAGAAGCGCCTCCAAATGTTTTTTTAACCCAATCCGCTGTATCTATACGTACCTCCTCAATACCATCAAGAAGCCTCTGCTTGATTTTGCGATCTACATCGTCAAGTCCATAATCCCTACCGAACAGTTTAGCAACTGACTTACCGGTCTTTTCAAGGCTCCCGACAAATTCTCTACCTACTTTGGTTGCATTAAGAGCCTCTTCAATAAACTTAAACGGAGCTTTTAATTTCTCCGGTGACACTATTTCAAATCCCATATATTTTAAACCAGTTTTTTTTAACAATTTCTCGTTACCTTTCATAATAGCCATCTCCGCAACTTTCTGACGCGCAGCTTTCACACTTACTTCCTGTGCCAGCTCTTTAAGCATACCCTTGCCAGTTTTCGATAAAAATACTTTTACACCTGCTTTAGTTGTAACTTTAAGAGCACTTCCCGCACCCAAGGTAAGATAAGTAGTGGGATCAAAAGCCACGTCTATGGCAAGTCCTAATGCCCCACGGACAATTCTTGAAGCTCTTGTGGCATTCGGATCGTTCTCACCTAAAAGAACATCAGAAGGACTTATTTTTTCCCTTATACCGGCTTGTATACCTTTACCAGAAAGTATACCACCTACGGCGAACTCTCCTATTGATATAGCTTCTGCGAAACGCTGTAACCCTCCTAAAAAACCCTTTCTTCTTTCCGGTTCTTTTAATTCTACTCCTCTTTCTTGTCCAAATTGAATAAGCCCTGCAGTTGTTCCAAGGTCCGACTCAACTCTTTTTTTTCTTGGTTCTAAACCAGCTACTTCTCTATAATCCAACATAAATTAAAAATTAAATATACTTGGAAAAGCACTAAAATCTGCATGAATACCGGAATAAAATGGTGGATGTGCAATTCCTTTTTTAGGAATAATCACTCCTACCTCTTCTTCTCCTTCAGGAATAATCGCTCCCACCTCTTCTCCCGGTACATATGGAGTATACGCCAATTTACCGTGAACTTCTCCTGCGATAAATCTGGCCAGTTTTTTATTAGTTACAGGAAAATCTGAAACAGCTTTTACTGCATCTTCGTAACTTTGTTGTTTATTCTCCTTCATATTCATAAACCATATACGAAATTCCATTTCAGTAAACGGAGCTGTCTGTTGTGTCGCATTAAGTGAATTTATCTTATCAGCAACACCTTCAGTATCAGTAGCTTCTAATTTAACATCACGGTTATAAATAAAGTTTGCGACTCTGTCACGCTCTTCTGCAGGAACATTTATTAAAACAAAATCTGGGTCATTCGTTACTTGATCAACATAAGCAAGTGTAACTGGTGTCGGAGCATAGGATTCGGCTCCCCCTATCCCTATTTCTGCTGTCCGTGCTTTAATATTTTCTATCTCAGCCTGTATTTTCAATTCTTCAAATTGTCCCATCCTTTCATCCTGTACAACAGCAGTAGCAATTCTCGACTTCCAAGCTGTCACAACACCTTCATCTAATCCTGCGTTTCTGCCAATAGTTATAAGCGCACTATCAGGCATAGTCCCAAGTGTTCCGTCCTTTGCAAAAGTTTCAAGCAAATCCATTGATTGTTCTTGCTGTTTTGTTCGTGTTTCAAGAATCGTAGTAAAAACTTCCTCAACCGGCGGAACAACTTGGCTCCGTATCATTTTTAAAACATCACCTACTGATCCTGGAGCACCACCAAGAACAGGATAAACTTGTTTAAATAAATCACCTCTTTGCTCCTGCGCGGCTTCAGTAAGTGCGGCTTTAAGAGCTAACCGGAAATTGCCTAATCCGCCCGTTACAGACTCCGGTTCTAACTTACCCGATATATCACCGGTAGGCTTTTCCTCTCCTGCGGCTCTTGCAAGAGCAATCCGAGCATTGTATTCTGGAATGGATTCACCTTTCCCAAGACGATAATCTATTGATTTATTAGTTATAGGCATATATTTTATAAAATTTAAAATTGGAAACCCAAATATTCTTTAACTCCTGCTCTTATATCTTTCCGTTTTTGCTCTTCAACAGTACCCATCATTTCTCCAACTCGCTGGTATTCTTCTAATCCACTAACTCCTGTAATTGCTTGAGTACCTAATAATTCCTCAGCTCCTCGACCTATTTTTTGAAGTTGCAATGTTCGACTTTCTTGCAATGCTTCAAGTTGTTTCTGGGCTTTTGTTTCTCCTCTTGAAGCGCGCAGTTCAAGTTCTTTCATTTGAAGATTATACCGGCGTGTTCCAGATTGTACCACATCTTGATACTGTTCTTTTCTTCGTTCTTCTGCTAATACTCTTGACCTTGCCCCAGTAGCAAAAGTAATTCCCTTTTCAGCCGCTACATCAGCAATATTCAAAATATCCTCTCCGTATCCTCGCGCAAGCCGGGCTATATCCCCTTGCTGTTCAAGAGTATAAAACCCTCGATTTCTAGTAACATCTTTAAGAATTTCATCCCTTGCTCTCTCATATATTTCTTTTTGTGCTCTATAATCTTCATTTTGTTCGGCTATTATTCCTTTAATTTCCGCAAGACCAAGAGTCAATTTTGCTTTAAATATAGGATCGACAAGTGGCTCTACAGCTTCAAAAGCTTCAAAAAACCTCTGTGCTTTTTCCTCTCCTCCTTTAATTCTTACCATACCAAATATTTCATCAATAAGCGCCCTCTCATCCGCAGGAAGATTTTTATAAAATTCAGATTCTTGAAATGCTTTACCTTCCACCGGTTCTTCAGGTACTTCTGGTACTTCTGGTTCTCCAGGTTCTCCAGGTTCTTCTGGTTCTTCTGGCTCTTCTGGTTCTTTTTCTCCTTCACCTCTGGCAAGAGCAATTCGTGCATTGTATTCTGGAATAGATTCATCTGGATGAAGAGTATAATCAATTTCTTCACCTGGTTCCGGGGACGGTTCTGCCACCGGTCCTGCTTCAGCCTCTATCCCTTGAGGAGATTCCTTTATTAACTCATTAGCTTCTATTATACTTAAATTAGTTCCAGCCTCTATTTTATTAAATAATTCCTGAACAGAAGCATTAGGATTTTCATCTATTATTTTCTGAGCTTTTT
>JAVCCS010000305.1 GCA_030765365.1 Candidatus Theseobacter exili | reverse complement strand
TGAATATTTTCTCTGCTTCTCCAGCTTTTTCCTGCTTAGCAAGAACAACACCAAGATTCAACAAAATCTCCTCGCTTTCCGGCTTTTTGCTAAGTATCTTACGAAAAATATTTTCTGCCTCATTCAGTCTGTTCAAACCAAAAAGAGCTGTACCAAGATTTATTTCAGCATCTACGTTTTCAGGATTTGAGTCTATGGCTTTTTGAAAATATTTAACTGCCTGTGCCTCATTACCAAGATTAAGCAGAATAACTCCAAGATTGTTATTTGAATTGAAATCATCTGGGTCAATTGATAGCGCTTTCAAATATTGTCTTATAGCTTCATCCGTTTTATGTATTTGCTGTAAAACACTTCCAAGAGAATAATGATACAACACAGAAGGCATTCCATAATGAATTGCTTTTTTAAGAGTTTCAACACATTCATCAATCTTTCCGTCTTTGTGCAGCCGCTTTGCCTTTCTATATAGATACTCCCCTGTTTGCTCCCTGGCTTTTTGAATTTCAGGATATATTTCAAGAGCACCAATAAAGAGATCGACTTGTTTCTCTAAGTCACCTCTATATGCAAAAAGCATACCTTTAGTTATTTCTTCTGCAGCTTTAATGCGTCTATGCAAATTCTCTATTAACTCTTCATTATTGTTATTAATGTCTAAGAAAGGAAATGGAGATTCCCTCCAGTTAAACAAAAGTTCAAGGTTATCAGCGATAGTATCAGAATACAGACTCTTGGGTGCGCTAAACTCAATATATGGCATATCATCTGTGTTTATTAAGCCATCTCCAGCCATTGATGATGCCTGTGCCGGCCCCATAAAAAAGAAACTCAGTATTTCCTCAGGTCCGGATATTTTTATAGCTTTCATATCTCTTGCAACCAAACGTCGCAATAAATGTCTTTTGATAGTTTCGAAGTTGATGCGAAAATGTCCTTTTCTACCTGTTAAAATCAAATCACTGTAATATGGTTCTCCCCATATTGCTGTTTGCGGAAAACTCTTCATGAAGGTTCTTGTTATCATCTTTAAATCATCAGGACTCATTGAATAATAATGCACCCATTGACTTACCATTCCTCCATCTCTTAAGATCTGATTGTATCTATCGAACAATTCTTTTGTAAAAAGATTGTTAACTCCAGCAATCCATGGATTAGACGGCTCAGAAACAATTACATCAAAAAGTCTTTTCGTTGAAAAAACATAGTTACGTGCATCGCCTATAACAAGTTCAACCCTGGGATCCTTCAAAGCCTGTAGGTTAACATGATCAAAAAAACAGCTTGCCTTTTCAACTTCACTTTCGATTTCAACGCAAACAACTGAACGCACAGGATAACTAAGTATTCCTCTTAAAGTTACACCAGTCCCTAATCCAATCAACAAAACATCCTGTACGTCATTTGAAAGCATCATAGGCAGACTTGACGCGAGAATCTGAGTATCCATATCATGCCCGTCTGATCCTTCCACTTTCCCATTTATTAAAAGGCTGCGAATCTTTCCATACTCTTTAACTGAAACATTGCCTGATAATCCTTCTCTTGAACTCAAAAGACGAACCATGTTAAGATTTTTTAAGGTCTGTTTAACATTCATATCTTCGGTATATTTCTTCACATATATTGAAGGACCTGATGTCATTATGTTCATATCCATTGAGGGAATTAATAAAAACGCAGCTAATGCAATCATCGCACATGCAACAATTACACTAAACTTAACCAAGATGCGTTTTGTCATAGCGGTTATTGCGATAGCACTCAATAAAAGATTTATACTTGCACCTGCAATAAGACCATTTCTAAGACCTAATGTTGGAAGAATATAAAAGCCTGCAAGGAAAGATCCTACTATACAACCAGTTGAATTAACGGCATATAATGACCCTGCACGCTTCGGCAGCCCCCTGATTTCCTTTATACTTGTACGGACAAGAGCCGGGAAAAACGCTCCGCTCAACATTGTTGGAACAAACAGTATAACAGAACATATGCCAAACTTAATTATTTGAACAGTTACAAAACTCTGATCAGATTCAATAAACCATTTCAAAAACAGTTCAGGCAATTTTCCTATTAATGGTATTGTAAAAATTACCGAAACAAAAACACCTGCCTGTAGAAAAATTAATAATGCTAAAGGTTTCTTAAACTTGTCTGCCCACCATGCAACACTCCAGCTTCCTATTGCTGTCCCTGCTAAAAACGCTGTTAAAACCATACTGAAAGCATATACTGAGCTCCCTATAACCAAACTCATAGCACGTGTCCAGAGAACTTCATAAGTCATTGCTGAACCTCCTGCAAAAAATGCAAGAACACACAATAATAACCACAAGGAACGCTTTGTTTCTGAAATTAAAGGAATTGACAGCTTTTCCTTAAAAATCTTTTCATTCTTTTCTTTAGATGTTTGCGGCAATAAAAAGGCAGCAATACCGATTACAATATTAATTGCAGAAGCAATCCATATTGTTCTAGAAATTCCATACAAACTAATAAAAAAATAACCGGCAAAAAATGCCCCGGCAGCCGCACCAACAGTGTTAATACCATAAAGTAAACCAGTACCTTTACCAATTTTACTTTTATCGTGAACATAAGCCCGGCACATTACAGGGAAAGTTCCACCCATAAAAAAAGCAGGAAAGAAAACAACCAAAAAACTGAGTCCAAAACGCTGTAAACTTATAATGAAAAATTGCCCTTCAGTTTGAAATGAAGAATCAGTATTCCATTTAAAAAGCATGTGAAATATTAATGGAGAAAAAACAGCATATAACCCGATCAGAATTTCAAACACGCCATACACCTTGAGAGGTCTAATCCTTGAAAAAAAACGTCCGCAGACAGCGCTTCCAGCAGCAAATCCTGCCATAAAAGCAGCGATAACTGTTGACAAAGCCAATGCGTTACTGCCAAAAAAGAGCAAAAGCTGACGCGCCCATACAACTTCATAGATCAAAGCTGTAAAACCTGATAAAAAGTAAAATATTAGAATCTTCATATAATTCAACCAACCAGCATATTTTTTAAGAATAGGCAATTAGGAAAGGAGTATGGTCATATAATTCTTTTCTTTAATCTTTTAATCTTATACTGAACATCCTGTACTTCTGCTCCACTAGGGAAAAGCTCTATGAATTTCTTATAAATAACTACGGCTTCCCTGGGTTTTTCGAGCATTTCTTCATATATTTCACCTAAAAGAAGGTATCCTTTAGAATTATCTGGAAACTTTTTAATAAAATCAGCAAGAATTTCAACTGCCCGTTCCGGTTTATTCCATTTAATAAGGTTATCAACTCTGGCGAGTACATAATACGGTTTATCAGAATCTGCAAGTACAGCTTTTACATAAGCCTCATCTGCTTTGCCAAATAAATTTGACATCGACAAAGATTGTGCATACTCACTCTGGTATTGTGCATCATCAGGAAAAGCCTCTGCTGCCTTCGCAAGATATTCTATCGCCTGATCAGACATTTCCTGACGCAAATAGCAAAGACCTATCATATGATCAACTTCCGGGTCGTTTTTAAGATTACTTGATTTTTCAAATGCAATCAATGCGCTCATGTAATCATTTAAATCAAAATTTGCAATACCCAAGTTTGTATGGAAGTCAGCAATACCAGGATTTATTTGTATTGCTTTTTGAAAAGATTCAACGGCTTTTGGCAACATTCCCTTTTTCATATAGGCTTTACCAAGATTGCTGTGTGCCCTTTCGTTATAGGGAGAAAACTTTACTGCATTTTGAAACTGGCTAATTGCTTCGTCAATTTTCCCTTTATACAAAAGAATTATACCTATCGTAACACGTGTTTTAAAATCATCAGGAGAAAGATCAGCAGCTTTTTGATAATATTCAAGAGCTTCATCTATTTTTCCTTCTTTATCAAGTGTAGCTCCCATATTGAGATATACTTCAGCGGGAAGAGCACCTGCTTTTTCAGCCTTTAAATAATATTCAAGAGCTTTATCCTGAATCCCTTTCTGCCACGACAAATTGCCAAGTGTCAATAAAATATCATATTGATAAGGATTAATTTTTAATGCTTTTTCAAAATATGTGTAAGCCTTCTTTTTCTCTCCATTTTTCATAAAAACATTGCCCAGTCCGCAAATCGCCTGAATGTTATCAGGTTCCTTTTCCAACACTTTTTCATAGTGAACAATAGCTTTTTTAGAATTTCCGTTTTCTCTGTAAACATTTGCAAACGTCATATCAACCATCAACGAATCCATTCCTAGAGAGACAGCTATTTTTGCTTCGCGTAAAGCACGGGCAAAGAATTTCCTTTTTGAATAAAGCCTGGCCATCCAAAGATGTGCTTCTGGATCTTCAGGAGTCAAACGAAGAACTTCCCAAAACTGACGCATTGATTCATCATATCTGCCCATACAAAAAAGAGACTCTCCGAGCCCTGAATAAACAGACGGATTATTGGGATGCTCCTTTTTAGCTTTTAAATAAGTCCTCTCAGCTTCCTTAAAGTCGCCTGCTTTTTTATATTCTTCTGCATCCTGCAAAATATCTGCATGAATATTAAAAACGCTTATAAATTCAAAAAATACAATGAAAATACAAAATGCCCTCATTATCTCTCCATGTAAAGCTTGATATATGGTAGTGAAATTGTTATATTTCTCCAAAATATCTTCTTATTTCCATTTTCTTAATAGTGTTTTTTATACTTTTAATTGAATAGTTATACATTATATAATTATTATTTCAAAGGAAGAAGATTAATATGAAAAAAGGCTACATTGAAATCGGAAAACGCGATAAAACCGTTTTCATTAAAATTATTGGAAGAGCTGACTTTCAAATTAGTCCTTCACTGAAAAATTTTATTCATCAGTGCCTTGAGCAAAAATTTCGGAGTTTTGCGATAAACATGAAAGACTGTACGACAATGGACAGCACCTTTATGGGAGTTATTGCTGGAACTTCGGGTATTCTACGGGAAAGAGGCATTACCAAACTTACTCTCTATAACATCACTGACCATAATTTCAATCTACTTGAAACTCTTGGAATAAGCCTTTTCCTTAATTTTGCAAAAAAACCTCCTGAAGAGCCAGCAAAATACAGTTCTCTAATATTGAACATTTTAAGCCAGCGGGAAATGGCTGAAAATGTTTTAAATGCGCATACATCTCTTATTGAAATATCAGAAGGAAACAAAGTCAAATTTAAAGATGTAGTTGAATACCTTAAGGAAGATCTTAAGAAAAAGAAGTCCTCAGACAAAAACCGTTCGTAGTTTTTTTCATTCTCTTCTTGTTTTAAGATAAATGGCTAGTACAATATACAATTAAGCTTTTTAGATTTACAATCTTTTGTGTGTTGAGATTATATTTATGTGGATATCTATTTACTTATTAATACTTGCCGGCATGGCTCTTACTCTATATCTTTCCAATAGACATCTAAATGAAATTCGTGATGAAAGAGACCGGACTCTTCAAGAAATATCGGTAATGGAATCTTTCTTTCATGAAATTGGAGAAGCTTTTTCGAAAGCACAGGCATTCGAAGAAGTACTGGAAAGAATACTTCAGTATTCAATCAGGACAACCAAAGCTTCTTCCGGAGCTGTATTTTTGTTTGACGAAACTGGAGAATATCTCCTTGCACATACTATTCAGGGTGTTTTCCCTCCTTTATGGAAATCACCTCATATTAATCTCTCCAAGGTTGCATCCCGACCAAAACATCTTTCCGATATACTTAAAAAGCAGCTGGTTAAACTTGACCAGACAATACTTGGAGATA
>JAVCCS010000100.1 GCA_030765365.1 Candidatus Theseobacter exili | reverse complement strand
CAAATGATATTTAACCATAGTGTAATTGTTAGTAGAGAAGAAGTAATATTATGAAGAAATAAAGGAGATGTATAAAAATGAAATGTCCTAAATGTGAAGGGGTGCTAAATAAAGTTAAAGTAACAACCCGTCCTGAATATGGTGCTGATATATTGAATGATGCAGAGCAAGTTAGTGAAATTGAACTTGATCAATGTTTAAGTTGCAATGGTGTTTGGTTTGATGAGAAAGAATTAGATCAATATTTAGCAGAAAAATTGATAATTTTAGATTCTCCCAAAATATCAAATTATAAAGAACTTAATAAAAAAGAAGGGATATGCCCACGATGTAATCAAGTAATGATTAAAAAACCAGCACCGAAAGGGGCAGGTTTTATGATAGATGTTTGTGAAAAGTGTCATGGGGTTTGGCTTGATAGTTCAGAATTAGATAAGCTTGAACAAAAGAATTTAACATGGAAAGAACTGCATAAACTTGTATTTCGAAATTTCAAAGAACTATTCTTCAATAAGGGGGAATAATAATGGATTGTCCTAAATGTATTGGAAAATTGCAAAAAAAAGAAATAGCAATTTCTGAAGTATATAAGATTAAAGAATTACAGGGTTCAGGACTTTCGTATAATCTTGAAGTTGACCAGTGTTTTGTTTGTGGAGGTGTTTGGTTTGATAAAGGAGAACTTAGTAAATATACTACTGAAAAATTAACTATTATCGATTCTCCTTCGCTAGGGAAAGATCTTGATCGTGAGTTAGACACAAAAGAGGCTAAATGTCCACGATGCAAAGTAGTTCTTAAAAAAACACCATACGAAAAAGATCAAGCTATTGTTATGGATGTTTGTGAGAAATGTGGAGGAATTTGGTTGGATTCTACAGAAGTAGATCGTGTTGAGATAGCGAATAAGGCTAAAGTTAGATTTTTCGGTTTATTATTCAAGGGGTTTAAGAAAAAAGCAGAATAAACAAAGGCTAATATTCAACAAAATTGCCTGAATTCATTCGTATCACGCCTTTTTTCATCACTTCGATTTTTTCATGTAAAATAGCTGTAAAAATGGTAAATATAAATTGAATTACTGCGTGCGGTTTTGGTTAACGTTAGTTGCATTTGGGAGTGAATTAGATATGAGGTTTTTTCGGATTATGTTACTGAAATTATTGCTGTTTGTTTTTGTATCTTCCGTTTGCGGCGAGGTCGTAATTCAAGTTTCATCAATAAGATCAAAAAAAGTCAAATTCATGGGCAATGAATTATCATCTGATGGTCCATCTGACAGATTAACTATGAGTTTTGTTAAGAATGGATTACTTATTCAAACAAATAACAATAGCGTTTTTTTTAATTATGAAAAAAAGTTTCTTGAATGGACAGAATTTAAGACCAAGACGGAACAGACTCTTCAAAAAATCAGTTTTAATGATTTAAATTCAAAAGGTTTTTCAAATATTAATTTTTTATCTGCAACAGAAAGTTTTTTTCAAAAAGCAAAACCTAAAATAAAAAAACGCAATGTAGTCGTGGGTGAATGGAGGCTTAATAAATGGAAGTGGAAATACAAGGCTTCTACAGGGAAAAAGACTTTTATATGCTGGACAGTAGATCAACCTGAAAAAGTAAAAGAGATAAAGCATGCTATTAATTTATTAATTGATGAGTGCGGTGCATTGCCAAATATATATGGAATGGATGATTGGTTTAGGATTCTTCTGTCAACGAACGAATTGCCCATGTTTGTCCAGGAAAATACAAAAAAGAAATATTTATTTACAAAAGTTGATGTAGAAAACTATTTTGCGGTAAGAAGAATAGAAGAGAAAATCGGGTTAACACCGCTGGATATGATGGAATTAGCAGAATCAAAATCCTGGGTTTCCAGATCGTTTACTGCTTTCTTGAGTCTGTTTATGGATATTGGTCCTATTGTGGCAATTGTTGGAATTATATTTGCATTTTCTTCTTTTTTCTGGTGGCCATCGGTGAGTGATGCTTTCTGGTCAAGACGAAATTCAAAATATGCAGCAACAATAAAGCATAGAGACGATATTATGCGTGTGTATAATGTTTTGATCTACCTTAAGAGCAGGACATTAAAAACCGGCTTGAATCAAAGCGAATTGATAGAGAGAAGCAATCCAATTAAAAATGTTATTGATTCATCACGCGCAATCAAAAAGGTTTTTAAGAAAAAAGAAAAAGAAAAGTTATTGAATATACTCAATGAGTTTACTTTGGAAAAAAAAGGATTTTTTGAGCAGGATATAGACGCATTGCTCAAAAAGTGTGATAAGTTTATATGATCTTCGAAGCTTTTAATGTTAGTAATCTAAGAAGCTTGTAATAAAACAAAGTTGATTTTTCTATTTCTATATAGCTTTAATACATATGGTTATTTGTTTAGTGATGTTTTAGTATTATTTCTGCAGGTAATAGTGTATGCTTATCAAGCTCAATTGAGCAAATAGATGATTATTAGAAAGTGAGAAAAGTATGGAAAGCAAAAAGACATTTAATGACCTTGGCCTTTCAGCAAAGGTTCTAAGTGCTATTAATAAAAAGGGTTTTGAAGAGCCTACCTCAATTCAGGCTATAACTATTCCTGTAATGCTGAGAGATGATACCAATATAATCGCGCAAGCCCAAACAGGCACAGGTAAGACAGCTGCATTTGGATTACCTCTGATAGAAATGGTTAACACAAATTCCAGAACAGTTCAGGCACTAATCCTGGTTCCTACACGAGAGCTGGCCATCCAGGTATCAGAAGAAATTAATTCACTCAAAGGTGAGAAAGATATCAGAATAGTACCAATATATGGTGGCCAATCTATTGATCAGCAGTTGCGCAGGCTGAAAACAGGTGTGCATATTGTAGTTGGGACTCCGGGCAGGGTAATTGATCATCTTAAAAGAAAAACACTAAAGATTGAAAAAATTGAGCACCTGATACTTGATGAGGCAGATGAAATGCTTAATATGGGATTCATCGAAGATATGGAAGAAATAATGAATCATACGAATCCTGGCAAGAGAACGTTATTATTTTCTGCAACAATACCGGGAAGGATAAAGGCTCTTGCACGCAAATACATGGATGGTTATGAGCTTCTTAGAGATAATAAAGAGCCACTGACAACTAACCTGACCGAGCAAATATACTTTGAGGTAAAAGCCTCTGAGAAATTTGAGGCACTATGCAGAATAATTGATATTGAAGATGCTTTTTACGGTTTGGTTTTCTGCAGAACAAAGAGTGATGTTGATGATGTTGTATCTCATTTAACGGATAGAGGATATGACGCAGAGTCTATCCATGGAGATATTTCACAGGCGCAAAGAGAAAGAACCCTGGAAAAATTCAAGAAGAAAAGAGTCAACACCCTTATAGCAACAGATGTTGCAGCACGTGGAATTGATGTTATTAACCTCACCCACGTTATAAACTATTCATTACCTCAGGATCCGGAGTCATATGTTCATCGAATAGGTCGTACAGGAAGGGCAGGGAATGAGGGTACCGCTATCACGTTTATTACTCCTAGTGAGTATAACCGACTGATGTTCATACAGCGGTTTGCCAAGACTGATATTAAGAAATCAAAAGTTCCAAAGGTAAAAGATATTATCAAAGCCAAAAGGAAAAAGATTTATGAAGATCTGAATGCTATTCTTAATGATGAGATTGATACTGATTATTATAACTGGGCTAAGAAAATGCTTGAGGATAATGAGAAGAATAATCCGACAGAAATATTGGCTGCGATTCTTAACTATTGTTTCGAAGAAGAACTTAACCCTGATGTATATGGTGAAATAAAAGAGACTGGTGGTGCAAAGGGTAAGCAACTTGATAAACAGGGTAAAGCAAGGCTTTTTGTCGCACTTGGTAAAAAAGACAGGATTAATGCCAAAAAACTTGTTGAACTTATTATGAGTAAAGTCTCAGTTAAGTCCAAATATATCAGTGATATACAGGTAATGGACAAATTCTCTTTTATAACTGTTCCTTTTGATAAAGCAGAGCAAATTGTTGTCAGCTTTAAGGAAAAGGGACAGAAACCGCTAATTGCTCATGCCAAGAAAAATTGATAATATAGCAACAGTCCTTTTCCTTTGCTTTTTAAAAAAAGCAGATGTGAAATGAAAATCAATGAGTTAGCAGATTAAAAGAAAGGAAAGAGTATGAACGAGATTATTCAAAAGGTTTACGGATATATCGCAACGTATGGGATTAACCTGTTAGTAGCAGTTGTTATCTTCTTTGTGGGTAAATGGGTTGCCGGACTCCTTGCAAATCTTATTCAGAAATTGATGGTAAGGTCAAAGGTCGAGGAAACATTGTCAAACTTTGTGAGGCATCTTGTTTATATCGGGTTGATGGTCTTTGTTGTAATCGCTGCTCTTAATAAGATCGGTATTCAGACTACTTCGCTGATAGCGGTAATCGGTGCAGCCGGTCTTGCCGTAGGCCTTGCTCTTCAGGGTTCACTGGCAAATTTTGCAGCTGGTGTAATATTAATAATTTTTAAGCCATACAAGGTTGGCGAGTTTATTGAGGCCGCCGGCGCATTAGGGACGGTAGAAGAAATTCAGATATTCAACACTGTTTTAAATGCTCCAGACAATAGACGCATCATTATTCCTAATTCTCATATAACGGGAGGGACTATAGCAAATTTTTCCGATCTTGAAAAAAGACGGGTTGATATGACTTTCGGTATTTCCTATGATGACGATATAAAAAAAGCTAAAGACGTTCTTTTAAAGATTGTTACTGAGGATAAACGCGTGTTAAAAGATCCTGCGCCAGTTGTTGCTGTATCGGAATTGGGGGACAACAGTGTTAACATGGTTTGCCGTCCCTGGGTGAAACCTGCAGATTACTGGGGCGTATACTTTGATGCTATGGAGAACGGAAAGGTTGAACTGGAAAAAGCCGGATGTTCAATACCTTATCCTCAGAACGATGTGCATCTTTACAAGGAAAATGAATAGTCAGTAAATTACATATCAGAAAATAAGGGATGTTGACTGTTAAATTTAACAGTAGCATCCCTTGTTGTTTCTAGACTCCTTTCAACTATTAATATTTGGGTTCCCATATTTGCTGTTTTTGTGTAAAATGGCTAAAAGACAGATGTTTAATCCGGCTAACATCTTCGCAACAGAAAAAATTGAGTAAACGCTATTCATTATGTTTACGGCGTAGAATTTTTCTTTAGAAAGTTGGAAATGAGGGATATAGATAAAAATAAAACTGAACTTGTCGAAGAACTAAAGGAAATACGTCAGCGCATTGCCGGCTTGTCTCAGGTGGAATTTGAGTGTATTTGTGCAAAGAAGGCATTGCATAATGAAAAACGATATATTGAAGCTTCCTTGAATGCTCAGCAGGATACTTTTTTTCTTTTTGAACCAGGAACCGGAAAAGCAATAAGGTGGAACAGAGCTTTCAATGATGTTTCCGGGTATACCGATGAAGAGATATCGAAGCTGAAGGTTCCGGAATCTTATTACAGTCCGGATGATCTGAAGAAGGCCACGACGGTTGTTAATGACGTTATGGACAAAAGAACAGGCACAATTGAGCTGGAATTGATTTGTAAAGACGGGACAAAGGTCCCTTTCGAATATAAGCTTTCGCTTATCAGGGACGCAGGGGAAAAAACTGATTTTATTATTTCCATCGGCAGGGATATTTCGGACCGAAAACTGTCTGAAAGATCCCTCGTTTTTGAAAGAGCCCAGCTTCTTTCCATATTCGACAGTATCGACGAGTTTATCTATGTTTCCGATATAAATACTTACGAGATATTATTTGTCAACCAGAAAATGAAAAATGTGTTTCAGAAAGATTTGATAGGGGGCACCTGCTACAGGGAATTCCAGGGGATTGATGCTCCGTGTGAATTCTGTACTAACGAGATAATACAGAAACAGAAGCCCGAACCCTACAGGTGGGAGTATTATAACCCAATAATTGATAAATATATTGCCATTGTAGACCGTATAATACGGTGGCCGGATGGTCGTGATGTAAGATTTGAGATTGCTATAGATATCACAGAGCACAAATGCGTTGAGGAGAGTCTGCGTGTCAGTGAAGAGAAGTACAGGGCTATTTCCGAAAGCGCCCTTGATCCGATTTTCTGCAAGGATCTTGATTCAAGGTATACATTTGTCAACCCTGCTATGGAAATCTTGCTCGGAAGGCCCGCTTCAGAACTGATAGGATTGACGCCAGGGGAGGTTTTTGACGCGGAATCTGCGGCTATAGTGGAGGATGTGGATGCTCCGGTTTTTCGAGGTGAGGTGAATAATGAAATCCGAACACTCAATATTCGGGGAGAGAACCGTACTTTTCATACAGTTCAGGTGCCCTTGCGTGATTCCGGGGGCAAAGTTGTTGGGATTTCAGGGATAGTGCGCGATATAACTGATCGCAAAAAGGCCGAGGAAGTTCTTTTAAAAATGCAGAAATTAGAGAGTATCGGCACTTTAGCTGGGGGGGTTGCACATGATTTTAATAATATCCTGATGGGGTTGTTCGGTAATATTTCAATGGCAAAAGAAGAGATTTCCAAAGATCATCCAGCGTTTTGTTTTATTAAAGAAGCGGAGACATCTGTGAGTAGAGCAACGTATCTGACTAAGCAGCTTCTGACTTTTGCTAAGGGAGGAGATCCTGTCAAAGAAATATTCAAACTCAGAACGTTAATTAATGAGGTTGTGCATTTTGATCTTTCCGGCAGCAATGTACTGCCGGTTTTTGATCAGGGGGATGATTTTATGCTGGTTGAAGCAGATAAGGGGCAAGTGCAGCAGGTCTTTTCCAATTTAGCGATTAATGCAAGAGAGGCAATGCCTGATGGCGGGCATCTCTATTTGAATCTGGAGAAAACAGAAATATCAGGCAGAACTGCCGTGCATTTAAAAAAGGGGAAATACATAAAGATAGTATTCAGGGATGAAGGAACAGGTATATCCCAGAAACATCTTCGCAAAATTTTCGATCCGTATTTTACTACAAAACAGACTGGCAGCGGTCTGGGGTTAGCAACTGTGTACTCAATCGTAAATAAACACGGCGGGCATATAGATGTTGATTCTAATGCCGGGAAAGGAGCAACATTTACGATTTATTTGCCTGAATCCAAGTCTCAGAATATTGAGATAGTTAAGAAAACCGCTGAACCATCATCTGTCTGGAAGAAAAAGGTCAGGATTCTTGTTATGGACGATAATGAGATGATCTGTACTCTTGTCACAAAAATGCTGGAGAAAACCGGCTTTTCTGTTGAGCCGGTATCTGATGGCAAACAGGCAGTAGAATTGTACAAACGGTCGCTGGAGGAGGGAAATCCTTTTGATGTTGTAATTATGGATCATACAGTTCCCAGCGGGATTGGCGGGCAGAAGGCTATAAAGAATATTCTTGCGATTGACCCGGATGCCAAGGCGATTGTTTCAAGTGGATATGCTGATGATCCAGTGATGGCAAAATACGCGGAATACGGCTTCAAAGGTGTAGTCGTAAAGCCGTACACAAGGCACGAGCTGTTGAAAGTATTGTCCAAGGTTTTACAGAAATAATTGTGTGCGGACATTAAGAGTTAAAATCTAAATTCTTTTCCTGTTTTTTAATCGATTTTACTGTAGCCAGTTCATCTAATCAGTCGATAGCTGTAAATGACAGTGTATCTGAATGCTAAAGTTTCATCGGATTGACATTCTAAAGGAGCGGGTGAGTTTATTAGTTTATTGTGAAAAATTAAAAGAAAAAAACGTGCTTAAGTTAACAGCACGTTTTTTTCTTTAATCATAGTTTTCTGATTTATTAAAATGAATTTTTATTCTACAACTCAAGCAATAATTCCTGATACTTTGCCATTGGCCAAATATCGTCGGCAATAACACGCTCTGCAGCATCAACATATTTTCTAAGCTTTTTAAGAGCTTCAGTTCCTTTATCACCGTAAGCATAAGCTTGCTTATGAATGTTGTTTTCTTCTTCAATTGAAGCAAGAGTCAGTGAAAGATTTGAGATTTCAGATTTTATATTGGAATATATCTTTTCCAGTGTTTTAACTTCATTAGTCAGTGCATCAGATTTTAACCCGGAAGAGATAACTGCCGAAAGCGCACCGGCAACACTCGCTATTTGCTCAACAACAGCAGGTAAAATTAGGGTGTTTGCGATATTTATAGCAGTTTTGAACTCAATATCTTTTACTTTGTTGTAGGCTTCAATCTTTATTTCAATTTTAGATTTAAGCTCTTCTCTTGAGAGGATGTTCAGTTTTTCAAACACCTTAAAGACATCTTCTTTAAGAAATTCTTCAAGAGCTGCCGGTGTGTTTTTAGTATTAGGCAAACCTCTTTTTTCAGCTTCCAAATGCCATGCTTCATCATAGTTGTTTCCTTCAAACCTGACAACTTTGGTTTCTTTAAGTACATCCTTCAAAACCATAATGGCATTTGATTTTGCATCACCCTTCATTTTTGAAAGCTTGTTATAGATCTCATTATATCCGTAAGCGGCAAGAATATTGAAAACTGTTGCAGATTCAGCGCAATTATGTGTAGAACCCACTGCCCTGAACTCGAATTTATTTCCTGTAAAAGCAATAGGAGAAGTTCTGTTACGGTCAGAATAGTCCTTTGAAACTTTAGGAAGGTTTTGAACACCTAGCGTAATGCTGGCAAGTTTCTTTTCAGTTATTTTGCCTATGCCTTCGATTTCATTAAACAATTCTTCAAGGTATTCTCCAAGATATACCGACATAATAGCCGGAGGAGCTTCATTAGCGCCTAGTCTATGATCGTTTCCGGCATCTGCGACAGAGGCCCTAAGAATACCGCCAAATTTTTGACACCAAGAAGAATTGCTCCCACTGTCATAAGAAAATTGATATTTTTGAGTGGTGATTTCGATGGTTCCAGATAATTTGCTCCGGTATTGTCTCCAATAGACCAGTTAAGATGCTTTCCAGAGCCGTTAACGCCTTCCAAGGGCTTTTCATGCAGACATGCAACCACATCATGAGCATCAGCTACTCTTTTCATAATATCCATAAGCTGGAGATTATGATCTATCCCCAGGTTTGATTCTTCGTAAAGAGGTGCTATCTCGAACTGGTTTGGGGAGACTTCATTATGCCTTGTTTTAGCAGGGATACCTCTTCTGTACAGTTCAAGGTCAAAACTTTCCATGAAATCCAGAACCTTGTCTTTAATTGAACCAAAATAATGGTCTTCCATTTGTTGGCCTTTTGCAGGTTCTGCGCCAAAAAGTGTTCGTCCGCAAATTTCAATATCCGGGCGAGTAGAAACCAGATCCTTTGAAAATAGAAAATATTCCTGTTCAGGTCCGATGAATATCTTGGTTTTCTTGGCAGCCCTGTTACCAAGAAGCCTTTGCAATTTGATAGCTGTATCATTTAATGCTTTTTGCGAGCGCAAAAGAGGCGTCTTAATATCCAGAACATGACCTGTCCACGATAAAAAAACCGATGGAATTACAAGAGTTTTTGTATTGGTCGATTCAATTAAGAACGCCGGTGAAGTAGGGTCCCACGCGGTATAACCTCTTGCTTCAAAAGTAGATCTCATTCCACCTGACGGGAAAGAAGAAGCGTCCGGTTCAGATTGAAT
>JAVCCS010000057.1 GCA_030765365.1 Candidatus Theseobacter exili | reverse complement strand
GATAGGTTTGTTGTGAGATTAACAAGTCTTTCTTTTTTCTTTTCTAATTCTAACTTTTTCCATTTTGTTCCTTCATCATCAGAAATATATATTGAAAGATCATCACTGTTATTTCTTAATGGAAACCGCATCAAATACCATGTTGATAGGATAATATCTTTGATATTACGATTAAACTCAAATGCCAGAACAAGCTCAACTGAAAGCATTCCATTTTTTATTCCTATCCTGCCGGGAAATTCAGGTTTCCATATTACTGCTTGACTGGGTTTTTTTTCTAGGCAGTATTTCTTATAAGTTTCGTCACAAAAGTTTACCAAATAATAGAAATCTGCATTGCTCAAAATTTCTTTGTCTCTTTTGTTTAACAAAGCATTTTTACCGTATAAGTTTTCAAAAATCTGCTGCTGAATCAAATATTTATCATTGTTTTCGTCCCAAGTTTCCAGCTTGTCGTCTAGTTTAATGGGGGTTTGCAATAGTTTACCTATAGACATGTAGCAGATATCCGATCTATTTTCTTTATGAAACATACTTATAGATATTGATCCTGTAATCAGTAATGCAAAGCTGAAAGCCTCGATTTGCTTGAGTTTTTTTGGATTATGTATTTTTTGCATGAAAAGATATATGCCTTGGGTAATAAATATCAATGTTAAAGGGATTATTCTACTCATATGTCTGATGACTGAGCCCCTTATATAAAATAATTCAAGAAGGGAATATGAAATGTAAAACAATACTAAAATCCTTAATAATGTATTTCCCTTACGTAAGAAAAACCATGAACCTCGTAATAAAAATAAAATCAAAAAAGAGATGATAATAAAAGCTAGAATAAACTCGGATATTGAGTAAAGTTTACGCATTTCGTCGAGCAAAGCTTTTATCCAAGAAACGGTTTTTTTTATTTTTGCCATAAAAGTACGATTAAACGAGCGTGTATTAAGCCATCCTTTTATTTTGCTTGAGGGAAGAAACGTGACCTTTCTTAGTGCTTTTCTATTTTTTTTTGTCTTGTTCTGAATTTTTTCAAGACTTTTTATGACATGTGGTTTATTAGGGGTTGGCACATAATTATCATACATTTTATTAATTAGTGAAACGTTTATTAGATTTTCTGTTATCAGGCCTTTCTTCTCCCAGTCTTCTATTTCTCTCGGGAGGTTTTTCTCAAACTTTTTTATTTGTTTAAGAGTTTTCTCATCTTTGATAAGTTTGTTCTTTAATAATAATTTGTGTTTTTCTTTATCGCTGATATTCCTTTCATGGTTTAGGAATGCTAATGGAACTTGTAGAAATATAAATAATATTATGCCCAGCAATATCCACTTCGTCAGAGGCTTTCTTTTTTTATAAGCTAAAATAAACAGATAGATCAGGACAAATCCCAATATTAGTATGGAGTCATATCTGATAAGAATTAGCCAGGAAGAAAAGAAAAGCACAGCAAAGGAGTACCAAGCGTGTTTTTCTATATTTTGCATCAGGTAGATAATAAGAATAAAAAAGAATATAAAAATGGGTTCAGTCATTGCCTTGTTCACAACAAAAAACTGAAAGGGGAAGAATATAAGCAGTAAAGAACAAAAGAAAGAATATCTTGTTTGTTGAAAGATCTGTTTTGAAACAAAAAACATTAAAATAGGAGAGAAAACAGTTAATATATAGGGGAAGAAATGAAGAGCAAACAAGGTTTTACCAAAGAAAAACAAACTTATGCAGATCAATAAAGGATATCCGAAGTAATGTGTGTCTCTTGGGAAAATAGTTCCATTTAATAGACTTAATCCGCAATGATAATATCCTACACTGTCACCGGATATTATACGTCTGTTTATTGAGGCATAAAATATGGATATTAATAACAAAAGTGTTATTACAATTAGTGTTTTTGCCCTGTCTTGGGATATTTGGATTTTGTTAATTTTCATTTTCCCCTAGTAAATTGTTGCATAAATCTACTAATTTCTTATCCCAGTCAAAACATAATTTTTGTTTTTGTTTTTTAGATAGTTCTGAGATTCTGTAATATACTTGTTGGTCTGTTATAATACTTTTCATCCGATCAACTATAGCATTTTCATCCGAAGGGGGAAAGAGGAGTTCTTTTTCATTTAGCACATCAGTTACACCCGTAACATCAGAAGCGATACAGGGGACCTCACATGTTAGTGCATCCAATATGGAATTTGGACAACCTTCAAATTTCGTAGGATGAACCATTAGATCGAAACAGGCTACGATTGGAATAGGATCCTCCTGCCAGCCTACAAAAAATATGCGAGATTCTATGGATAGTTCTTTTACAAGCTGTTTCAAATTATTTTCTTCAGATCCGGAACCTACAATTATAAGTATTGTATTATTTATATCAGTTTTTTGAAAAGCTTTTATCAAAAGGGTAATTTCTTTTCTAGGTTTCAATGTTCCTGAGTATCCTATAATAAAAGGATTTCCAGTTATCCCAAGTTTTTTCAAAAAAAGATGTTTATTTCCCCTTAATTTTATTAAGTCTGAATCCGACAAAGGATCAATATTATTATAAAGAACCTTTATTTTTTTTCCCATACGATGTCCAAGTATTTTACTTATTTCAATTTTAAGGGTTTCGCTATTTACAACTATTAAGTCTGAACTGGCAGCCCCAATGTGAATAATTAGTCGGGCTAGAATTATTACAAGTTTATTTTTTTGTGCTAGTTGTAATTCTTCAATCCAGTTGCTTCTGATAAAAGTAATAACAGGTATCCGAAGTATAAAATGGGGAATTGAAAGGATGAAGGTGTACACAAGACCAAATGGGAGAAAAAGATCTATTTTTTCTTTTCTAGATGTTAATAGTATCTTAAAGGGTAATATCAACAAGTAGTATGCTGCAATTAGCCAAGATTTGTTTCCAAGTCCAGGTGTGCTATAATATATAGCTTTGGGATTTGAGATAGGAAATTTACCACTAGAAAAATAATGTGCTTGCCACCCATTATTACAGCAAGCTTTTATCATTCGATTTAGCCGTTTAAAATATCCACCGCCGCAATTTTTATAGTAGACAGTAAGTATATTAATCTGATCTCTCATTTAAGTTCTTTGTTGTATTCCATGTCAAACCACATAGCAAAGAAAAGCATTTGGATGCCGGATAGAATTATAAAAATGGTCAGTATAAGTGCGGCAGGAGTGCTCATGGTCATAATAATTTTCAGCGCTGTTTTGTTAGCAATAATGCATCGTCCAAAAATACGCATAAATATTATAAAAAATAAATAAGCAGTTCCAATCGGAATTGAAAGCAGACTATATAAATAAAAGAAAACAAGAGGGTGGAAGTCCCTGATTATATATTTTTCCTTTAATCTCCAGAAAAAACATTTTGTCAATAGCCAGGAGAGAGTCGGTATTACCTTATGCAGTTTTATACCGGATTTTTCACCGACTCCGTAAACGGGACGCACCGGAACATCCTGAACAGGAAAATGATAAATATTTAACATTACAAGAAGGTGGTTTGGGTATCCATACCTTTTGTATAATTTATCAAGCTGGATTGTCGTTAAAGCTTTTAGTGATATAGCAGTATATCCTGTTTGAGAATCTGTAATATGCCAGTACCCCGATGCAATTTTTGTGAGTAATGTTAAAAAAGCATTGCCCAGATAACGATAATGGGGAATCATTTCCCAGGCTTGTCCTGAAAAAAGCCTGTTGCCTTTACAATAATCACATTTGCCTTCAATGACAGGACTTAAAACAGTATGGAGTTCAGTGGGATCCATTTGATAATCACCAGCCATTACAGCGGTTACGTCCATCTCAAGTTCAACGGCTTTATGGTAACCAGTAGTAATTGCTCCACCAACTCCGCGATTGTCTTCATGTCGGATTAAGATTATTCTATTGCTATGCTTGGCATATTCAGAGGCTATTTGAAAAGTTTTATCTTTACTGAGATCATCAACAACAATAATTTTATCGACGAAATTTGGCATGGTTTCAATAACCTTACCAATTAACTTTTCTTCATTATAAGCCGGAACTACTACAGCGATAGTTTTGTTTTTATACATTTATAAACCTGTTATTATTGTTTTAAAGCATTGATTGCAACATCAATTACCTTATTTTGTTGTTCTTCAGTTAACTCTGGATAAACCGGTATTGATAAAGTTTCTTTAGCTGCTGCTTCTGATTCTGGTAGATCCCCTTCTTTATATCCAAGAAATTTATAACATTCTTGAAGATGAAGTGGAAGAGGATAATACAATGCGCACCCTACATCATTTTTCTTAAGACTATCCATGATTGCGTCACGTTTATTTGATCTTATCATGTACTGATTGTAAACATGATTAGTATTATCTGTAACAACAGGTGTTATAATTTCGGATATTGAAGAAAATGCTTCATTATATTTTTTCGCATGAGATCTTCTAGCGTTTGTCCAATCTTCAAGATATTTCAATTTAACAATAAGAATTGCAGCTTGAAGGTTATCCAGCCTGCTATTTGCACCAATCATGTCATGAAAATACTTCTGTGAGCATCCATGGACTCGCAGTTTGCTAGTTTTCTCAGCATATTGTTCATCATTTGTTGTTAGCATACCTCCATCACCAAAGCATCCCAGGTTTTTACTAGGGAAAAAACTAAAACATCCGAAATCACCCATAGTGCCTGCTGGGCGTCCGTTATAGGTTGCTCCAACAGATTGACAAGCATCTTCAATTACAGCTAAGTTATGTTTAGAAGCTATTCCAAGAATCGAATCCATGCTAGCACATTGTCCGTAAAGATGCACCGGTATTATAGCTTTTGTATTTGATGAAATTTTAGCTTCAATAAGTGCTGGATCAATGTTGTAAGTGTTTGGATCAATGTCCACAAATACAGGTTTTGCTCCTACTCTGGATATTGATCCGGCTGTTGCGAAAAAAGTGTACGGTGTGGTTATTACCTCATCGCCATGTCCTACACCAAGTGCCATCAACGAAAGAAGCAGTGCGTCAGTTCCAGATGCAACACCCACTGCGTATTTTGAATTAATATAATCAGCGAATCTTTTTTCGAGTTCACCGACTTGCGGGCCCATGATAAATCTTTGGCTGGTAACAACTTCATCAATCGCAGCCTTTATTTCTTTTGAAATTGACTGATATTGAGCATTTAAATCAAGTAGAGGAACTTTCATTTGTAATCTTTCATTTTTTAAATGGTATTTTTTAAAATTTTATTTCTATTCAATAAAGGTTACAGAGAAACCGTTTTTTTCGTATTTTTTCGAACAATTTTTACAGCTTGCATGTTCTTTTGGATCTTCACCATTTTTATTAAAAGAAAGTTTTTCACCACACTGACACATCCAGCCTTTTATTTTGGCAGGATTTCCCATTACCAATGCATAATCCGGGATATCTTTTGTAACAACAGATCCAGCGCCGATAAAAGCATACTGGCCAATGGTATTTCCGCATACAACTGTTGCATTTGCGCCAATTGAAGCACCACGTTTCACAATAGTTTTACGATAATCGTCCATGGTATTGCGCACACTTTCGCAACGCGGGTTAAATACATTTGTAAAAACCATTGAAGGGCCACAGAAAACATGATCTTCCAAAATAACCCCGTCATAAATTGAAACGTTATTTTGTACTTTGACGTTATTTCCAAGAATTGCTTTTGGACCAATAACCACATTTTGGCCTATTTTGCACTTTTCGCCAATTACAGCTCCTTGCATGACATGAGAAAAATGCCAAATATTTGTTCCATCTCCAATAGAAACAGGTTCGTCAACATATGATGACTCGTGAACGAAATACGACGGTTTGTTCATTATATTTCCTCCAGTTTTACAGGGTGACCTCCTGTTTCAAGCGAACGTTGGGCAGCCTCAAGCACCTTTACTACCTCAAGACCGTTTTTCCCGTCGGTTTCAGGTTTTTTATTGTTCTTGATGCAGTCAATAAAGTGAGCGCATTCAATGGACAGGGGTTCTTTCATATCAATTCTGGGGATATAAATATCTCCGTTTCTCAAGGTTATGGCTTCCTGGTACGAAAGTATTTCTCCGGAAAGGTTGGCTCCTTTATCGTAGATCCTGATTTTTTCACTTGAAGACATGTCGTCGAAAACGGCCATTTTTTTGCTCCCAACAAGTGTGATTTTTCTTTCTTTATGAGGATCGAGCCAGCTTAGATGAATATGCGCCATTCTATTGTCTGGGAAATAAAGGGTTGCAAAAACGACGTCCTGAATATCTTTCTGAAGATAACAAACTCCGTTAGCTGTTACCCTGTCCGGTACTGCATTAAAAAGGTGTAATACCACTGAAATATCGTGCGGAGCAAAACTCCATAGTGCATTTTCATTTGAGCGTACTTTTCCCAGGTTAACTCTTTGTGCATACAGGTAATATATTTCTCCCAATTCGCCATTATCGATTATTTCTTTCATTTTTGTGACGGCGGGAT
>JAVCCS010000297.1 GCA_030765365.1 Candidatus Theseobacter exili | reverse complement strand
TTCTGTAACCCACCGCGTATCAATGCTTTGAGTTATTATAGAGTGCAGACCTTTTAAAATTTCCTGTCCCCTTTTTACAATGTCTTTGTTTTTTAAAGGAGGAACTTCTTCTTCTGGGAAGTCAAGAGCAACCTCTATTTCTGCATGAAGGTCTCGTGCTTTACAAAGAATCTTTTCCAGCTTGTTTGAAAATTCACCTTCTAAATGCTTTAAAGACATTTTGGCTCCGGCAATACATTTCGATTTTATTATCTCGGCAACACTTTCAGCCTGCGCAAGATCAATACGTCCGTGCAAAAAAGCTCTTTTTGTAAATTCTCCAGGCTCAGCACATCTGGCTCCATTTTTCACAGCCTCTTCAAGTGCCGCCCTTAATATCGCAGGACCTCCATGGCAATGAATTTCCACCATATCCTCTCCGGTATATGTTCTTGGTGCGCGCATTATGCAAGCTAGTACTCTATCTATATTATTGCCCCCTATAATAAGATGTCCAAGTTGAAGTTTATGGCTTTTTAATGCCTCCATATTCCGCTTGTTTTTTCGGGATAATGGCCGATAAATATTTGAAAGTATTTCAAAAGAGGAGGAACCGCTTAAACGAAGAATTCCAATAGCCCCTTCTCCAGGAGCAGTAGAAACGGCAACAATGGTATCTTCTTCACAGAAAATTTTCATTTAATGTCCCGTCTTTATGGACTGCGTTTTATCATATATTGTTGAGCTATCGTTAAAATATTATTTGTCAACCAATATAGAACAAGCCCTGAAGGCAGGCCATAGAACATGACGGTAAATATTAAAGGCATAAAGGCCATCATTTTTTGTTGATTGGCATCAACTGTAGACATTTTCTGCTGCCAAAACATAGTCGCTCCCATTATTAAAGGAAGTATATTAATATCAACAGGCATTCCCGGTATTGCAAAACACTGATCCGGCATTGTTAGATCTTTAATCCAAAGAAAATTTGCGCCTCTAAGTTCAATAGAGCTTCTAAGCATAGTAAACAAGGCAAAAAAGATGGGAATCTGAAGAACCATGGGAATACAACCCCCAAGTGGATTAACTTTGTTTTTCTTATAAAGAGCCATTGTTTCCTGTTGAAGTTTCTTTGGGTTGTCCTTGTACTGCTTTTTTAATTCAGCCAGTTCGGGCTGTAATAGCTGCATTTGTTTCATCGATTTGAAACTTTTCTGAGTCAACGGCCAAAAAACAATCTTAATAAGTATAGTAACCAAAATAATTGCTATTCCATAATTCTTTACAATGCCGTACATCCATTTAAGAAGAATTAACAAGTAACGGGTAATTGTCCCGAAAGGACCCTTCAGATTCATGACATCTTCATACTTTTGCCCGGAAGCCTTTAATATTTCGTAATCTTTCGGGCCAAAATAGTAAGTAAAACTGAACCGCCTGGTATCTTTTCCGGCAATAATGAAATCATCACTTCTTAGTCCAAGATAATAAACTTTTTTCTTATTACCGGATTCACCCAGGCTGTTTTTAACATCCATAATAACAGCATTCATTGCCTTTTTTGGCTGTAATATAACGGTAAAAAAAACGTTGCTTGAACCTGCCCATTTTATTGGTGCTGTCTCAACTTTTCTTGAACGTAATTTGTATATTTTTTCCTGCTGAAAGGTTAATGCTGAATCATCCTGACAAACATTAGCTCTAAGGTTTCTTTCTCCGCCCTTTTTTACAGCAGGTACAAGGACACCACAACTAATATCAATACCTTTAAAAATTCGGATTGGATCATCCTTTAAATTACTAATATCCAAATCCAAACGAAGCATATAAGTATCAGGATCTATTGAAAATCGTTTTTTAACAAGAAGCTGCTTATCAAAAACTCTTTCAAAAACCACCATTGTTTCAGAACTTTCAGTGATATTAAACTTACGCAATGCTCCTTGTGTAATCTCGCCAATACGATCAATAACAAGTGGGGGAATTATTCCATCTCCGTCAGAAATCAATTTTGCAGGTTTACCCCTGATAACTCCTTTTTCAAGTAAAATACAGCTTTTAATGCCAGCACCAACGTTTGATAAAGAGATTTCCGCATAAGGAGAACTGATCGAAACCGTTTTTTCTTCAAGGTTAATATCTTCATCCGGAAGGGAAGAGACCCTTGCAATTGAAGGAATTTCTTGAGCTTTGGAAGTAACTGTTGTATCCGCAGGTTGCTCCGCCTGGTGTACAACAACAGGTCTTTTAGGTGATTGTGCTTTCTGATATGTCATATAGATATATAAAACGGCAAAACTCAGTACCAAAGCAATTAAAGCGCGTTTTTCCATAATATTAACTTTCCCTCATTTATTCAAATTAACTCGATTTTTTTCTTACCGCTATTCGACCGGATCAAATCCTCCCGGATGAAAAGGATGACAACGGCACAGTCTGCCAAGGCCTTTGAAAAACCCCCTAATTAATCCCTTTTGTTTCAGGCTTTCAATAAAATATTCTGAGCAACTTGGCTCAAAACGACAGCAGGGTCCAAGCATCCATGAAAAAAAAAGTTGATAAAGACGTATTAAACCAACCAGTATCCACTTCACGATCCAACCCTTTTTTGCTTTGCCAAAGTAACAAGATCTTGTTCGATTTCACTAAAACTTGCCGTTTTTGCAGCTGTCCTGGAAATAACAACAATGCTGGTTCCTGAAGGGAAACACTCCTTGTTTATACGGAAAGCTTCCTTAATCTTTCTTTTTAAGGAATTCCTAACAACGGCATTACCCATTTTTTTGGTCACAATAACCCCAAGTTTTCTTACAGGAGATTCTTCTTCGGCAAAATACAAAATAAGGACTTTTCCCACAACTTTGTTTCCTTGTGAAAAAATTTTTTGAAAATCCCTAGTTCTTGTGTTTCGTTCAAAACGGCCAAGGGAAAATCTTTTCATTAGGAAAAAGTTCCTCTTTTAAACGGAAAGCCTATGCCTTCCCTTCCGCCGACGCCTGCGAAGAACATCTCTGCCACCGCGAGTTCTTGACCGGACCAAAAACCCATGTATCCGGTGTCTTTTTCTGTTCGAAGGTTGATAAGTTCTCTTCATTATGCCTTATACCGCCAGTTTAGTTAATATTCTGTTTAATTCACGCCTTGCTGGCGCATATAAAATAACGGGATTTATTCCCCATAAAACGCGACGAATTATAGGAACCGTACCAGATGGTGTCAAGGGAAAACAACGAATAAATTATCTAGCCCATACTCTGCATCAACTTGATGAGAGGTAAAAACATGGCAATTACAATAAAACCCACTATGAACGCAAGGGTCATTATTAATAATGGTTCCAATAGTGACGTTAACCCCTCAACTGCATTATCGACTTCGTCATCATATGTATCGGCTATTTTTTCTAACATCTCAGCAAGGTTGCCGGTCTCTTCTCCAACATCAATCATACTTATTACCAAAGGAGGAAAAACCTTGTTCTGTCTAAGTGGATCAACTATTGATTCTCCTTCACGAATGCTGTCATGGACATTTGTGACAGCAACACCTATAACTTCATTACCAACAGTGTCACGAACAATATTCAAAGCCTGAAGAATTGGAACACCACTGGCAATAAGGGTTCCAAGTGTTCGTGAAAAACGCGAAATAGCAATCCTCTGCACTAAAGTTCCAAAAACTGGAAGTTTTAATTTCATAAAATCCATCCAGTATCTACCTTTTTCTGTCCTTGCCATTGCCTTAGAACCAAATATTATAAGAACTATTGCCAGAATAAAAAGATACCATCTTCCCTTTACAAAATCGCTCAATTTGATCAAAAATTCTGTCATGCCAGGAAGTTCAATTTCCATTTCATAAAACATATCTGCAAATTTTGGCACGATAACTGTAATCAAAAATATTAATATTCCCATTGCGAAAACAAGAACCAGAATTGGATAAATCATTGCCGCTTTTATTTTGTTTTTCAGTTTCTGACTTTTTTCGAAAAATTCAGCCAGCCGGTTCAACACCAAATCCAAAACACCTCCTGCTTCTCCGGCACGAACCATGTTAACGAAAAGTTTTGAAAAAACCTTGGGAAACTGTGCAAGGGCTTCAGAAAAAGTGCTGCCTCCCTCAACCGCCTGAGAAAGCTGCGAAATTGTTTTCTTTAAACCAAGATGTTTCTCTCCCTCAATAAGAACACCAAGGCTTCTTAATAAAGGCAATCCTGCATCAATTAAGGTAGCCAATTGACGGCTCATTACAACCAATTGTTTAAATCCAACTTTTCCACCGCCTATGTCCAAGTTCCAAATGGATCTTTTCTCTTGCCCTGCACCAGTGCCGGCCTTGCCGGAAAACTTCTTTGTACCGGCTTCTGTAACATTTGTAGGATAAAGACCTTTCTCCCTAAGTTTATTAATTGCAGCCATATTATCAGAAGCATCTATTGTCCCGGATACTTCTTTGCCTTTGGAATCCATTGCAGTGTAGGCAAACTTTGCCATTTTTTACTCCTTGAACTATGTTTCTCGGGCTACTTCTTCAATTGTTGTTGCTCCATCAAGCAACTTCCGTACAGCATCTTCCCTTAATGTGAACATTCCTGACTCTTTTGCCTTCTGTCGTAACACAGAAGTAGGTGCTACGTCCAGAACAAGACTACGAAGAGCATCATTCATTAAAAACATTTCGAAAATACCCATTCTACCACGATATCCTGTCTGATTACACTTGGAACATCCTTTTCCATGATAAATAGGACGTCCTTCAATATCTTTATGAGTCAGGTTAATTCTTGCCAACATTTCTTGTGTAACCTCCAGCTTTTCTTTACAATCTTCGCATATTTTTCTTATAAGCCGCTGTGCTATAGAAGCTTGTACCGTTGAAGTGATAAGAAAAGGCTCAATACCCATATCTACCAAACGCGTAATACAGCCAGGGGCATCGTTAGTATGCAACGTGGTAAAAACAAGGTGCCCAGTAAGGGATGCCTGAATAGCAATCTGCGCCGTTTCCAAGTCACGAACTTCACCAACCATAACCTTATCTGGATCCTGCCTTAAAATAGATCGCAAACATCTTGCAAAAGTAAGACCTATTGAAGGTTTTATTGCAACTTGCATTATCCCTTCAAGGTCATATTCAATCGGGTCTTCCGTTGTAATAATTTTATCCTCAATTTTATTAATTCTTTTCAGAGCAGAATATAATGTAGTTGTTTTGCCAGATCCTGTTGGCCCTGTAAGAATTATTATTCCGTTAGGTTTTTCTATCAATTCTTCGATTTTATCCATATCATCCTTATACAAACCCAGTTTTTCCAGATCAAGCGCAACTACAGTTCTGTCCAGAACACGCATAACCACACTTTCACCAAATTGAGTTGGCAACGTCGATATTCGAAGATCTACATTACGACCGCTGACATTAAGCTGAATTCTTCCATCCTGAGGCAATCGTCTTTCAGCAATATCTAAATCAGCCATAACTTTAATTCTTGAAGAAATTGCCAGTGCAAGATGTTTTGGAGGAGGGACCATTTCGTATAGAGCTCCATCTATTCTGTATCGAACTTTAAATTCTTTTTCAAAAGGTTCAAAGTGAACGTCACTTGCTCGATCTTTAATCGCTTGAATAAGAATGAGGTTTAACAGCTTGATAACAGGTGCATCATTTGCAAGTTCCTGCAAACTGGCAATATCAGTTATTCCGTCACTGTCTATCTCACTTATTTCAGAAGAAAGTTCATCGTCCATTTCACTTAGCAAATCTTCGATAGATTCATCTTCTTCACCATAAAATTTCAGGATGGCGGCCTCCATCTCTTCAGGATTTGAAATAGCACCACGAACATCACAACTTAAGGTAAATCTAAGATCATCGAGAATATTTGGATTTAATGGATCTGCCATTGCGACAGTTAAAACATTCCCTTTTATCCTTATTGGAATCACACCATAAAGTTTAGCGGTTGATGACGATACCTTTTTAAGTATTTCCTGAGGGATATCTACTGTACTAAGGTCGACGACCTCCATTCCTAATTGTTTTCCAAGAGTTAATAGAATGTCGTTCTCTTCAACAAAGCCAAAATCCACAAGGATATGCCCCAAAAGCCGTCCTGTACGTGTCTGTTCTTCCCGTGCTTCAGAAAGCTGCTCCTTGGTAAGAAGACCCTGTTCTATTAGAAGTTCACCTAAAAAACCGGCTTGTTCCATATTTATATATCCCTTCTTTTAACCTATTTCTTCATGTGTCCCGGCCCATATTTTGCCTTAACAACATCTGGTTCAAAAGCTTTGGAAACAAATTCATCATATGAAATTATTCCTTTTTCAAAAAGAACCCCTAAATGAAAATCCATGGTTTGCATTCCATATTTTGTGCCTGTTTGAATATCAGAAGTAATCCTGTAAGTTTTGTTTTCCCTAATCAAATTCCTAATTGAATCAGTTGCTATCATCATTTCAAAACAAGCGGTACGACCCTTACCGCTAACATTAGGAAGAAGCAACTGTGAAATTACAGCTATTATCGATGCGGCCAACTGTGTCCTGATTTGTTCCTGCTGGTTTGTTGGGAAAGCATCTATAATACGATCAACTGTACGTACAGCTCCTGTTGTATGAAGAGTAGCTAACACAAGATGTCCTGTTTCCGCAGCAGTAATAGCTGCTTCCATAGTAGCAAGATCCCTCATTTCTCCAACCAAAATTATATCGGGGTCCTGTCTAAGTCCCCTGACTATAGCCTCAGAAAAAGTTGGAACATCTATTCCTACTTCTCTCTGGGTAATAACGCAGTTTTTGTGATCATGAAAATATTCTACAGGATCTTCAATAGTTAAAATATGCCCTGACTTGATCTCATTAACGTAATTTACCATGGATGCAAGCGTTGTTGATTTACCACAACCAGTAGGTCCGGTAACAAGCACCAATCCTCTTGGTTTATCAAGAAGGTCTTTCACCACAGGATTCAGACCAATTTCTTCCAAAGTCATCAAGCGGGAAGGAATCAACCGGAAAACAATACCAAAAAAACCTTTTTGCTTAAAAATACTTACACGAAACCTTGCCATATCACTAAAAGAAAGGCCAAAATCAACCCCTCCAATCTCACGTAGTTTTTCCTGGTGATTTTCTGAAGTAACACTTCGAACAAATTTTTCAGTATCTTCAGGAGTAAGAGGATCTGTTTTCAGAGGACGCAAGGCTCCGTCAATTCTTAAGTGAGGCGAGGTTCCTACTGTGAGATGTAAATCCGAAGCATTTTCATAAACAACAAGTTGCAGTAATTCGGTTATATCCATTTTATTACTCCCGTCTTTTAAAGGGAACCATTAATTAATATCACCTTGTGTTACCCGAAAAACCTCAGCAAGAGTAGTAACGCCGGCAGCAACCTTTCGCAGTCCGTCTTCCCGAAGAGTCCGCATCCCTGTTTCGCGGGCACGGGAACGGATTTCTGTGCTGGAAGCCTTTTTATATATAAGATTACGTATTGTATCATCCACAACCATAAGTTCCATTATCCCTATCCGGCCACGATATCCGGTCCCACTACATTCATCACAGCCCTTGCCTTTATAAATTGTTACTTTTTTCAATTCATGAGCTGCCTGACCAAGCAAATCAAATTCTTTATCACTTGCCTTGTGCGGCTCTTTGCATTTATCACAAATTCTTCTAACCAGCCTTTGTGCCAGAATCCCCTGAACACTGGACGCTACAAGAAAAGGTTTTATCCCCTGATCAACAAGCCTTGTAATTGCACCCGGAGCATCATTCGTATGCAAAGTGCTAAACACTAAGTGTCCCGTCAGAGACGCATTAACAGCTATTTCTGCTGTTTCATAGTCGCGTATTTCACCTATCATAATTACATTAGGAGCCTGCCGCAAAATTGATCTTAAGATATTCGCAAAATTTAAGTTGATCTCTTCATTAACTTGCACCTGATTTATGCCCGGCAACTGATATTCTACAGGATCCTCTACTGTAATGATTTTTCTGTCGGGCCGGTTAATAAAATTTAAACATGCATATAGCGTCGTTGTTTTCCCGCTTCCGGTTGGACCAGTAATTAAAAGAATACCATTTGGCATTTGTATCAACTGTTCGTATTTTTTCTGGTCATCTGTCATAAAACCCAATTGAGGCAAACCTAATAAAATGTTTGATTTGTCAAGAAGTCTCAATACAACACTTTCACCATGGCTTGCAGGCAACGTCGAAACTCTCAAATCAATATCTTTACCCATCATCTTAAGTTTAATTCTGCCATCCTGCGGTAGCCGTTTTTCGGCAATACTCATATTTGACATAATTTTGATACGGGAGATAACGGATGGTTGAAGGCGTTTTGGTGGCCCCTGTACTTCATGAAGAACACCATCAATTCTGTACCTTACCCGAAACCTTTTCTCCATTGGTTCAAGGTGAACATCACTTGCCCTGTTTCGAAACGCTTCCAAAAGCAAAAGACTTACCAATTTCACAATAGGAGCATCCTGATCCTCATCTGACATTTCCTGAATATTCGCGCCTCCATCAATAAAAGTAAGATCACTTTCACTGATCTCATGAAGCATTGTATCGACAGTTTCCTCCGTAACACCGTATAACTGATCCAGTGCATTATTGATATCTTCCTCTGACACTAAAACAGCTTCAACAGAACTTTTCAAAATGAAAGAAAGGTTATCAACAGCCTCAACATCAAACGGATCGGAAATACCAACAATTATTCTTCCATCCACCTTCTCTATAGGTATTGCTTTATTCCGACGGGCTGTTTTAGAAGGAATCATATCTATCATTTCTTTGGAGATATTAATTTGGGAAAGGTCAACCACTCTCATCCCAAAATGAGAGGCAATTACATTAACATACCTTTTTCTGTCAATATAGCCCAAGCTAATAAGCTTATCTACAACCGGCTTTTCCATTTCATCTGCCTGTCTGGCAGCCTCTTCAGCCTGGTCTTTAGTGATAACCTCATGTTCTTGAAGTATTTCAAGAATATATTGATCTTTTTCGTTCATTTTATGAATCCTATCCTTAGCTGCATTGACTAAAATATTATTACAATTTCTTGTGTTAAATGTCAACCTTGTATTCTTTTATGTAAAACATCCCCTTTTAATGCTGCGATAATTTGACATAATCACCTTAATATGTTATAGATTACATAGTAATAATTAGTTAATAGTTAACGTTAAATTAAATTCGAGTTAGGTTTGCTATGTTTTTATCTTGGCCAAAGACCGTCTGGTTTAAGCAGACAGCCATTATAATTCTATCCGTTTTTTTTACTACTTCAGCCGTTTTTCCTCAAGGTGTGGATCCATCTTTTTCTACAGGAGGAAGCGTAAAACATATCCCGACAGACAAGGGAAATGGATCGGGGTTTAAATCTCATCTTGAAACACTTATGCAGGTTTCAATTCCTTCAGACTATGGTTCTGTTAAAAGCATATACCGCGGAAACCGAGATAAAACACTGATTCTAATAAGGGATGCCCATACACATTATGAAGCTCAATCTAATTATGCCCGGGTATTAGACCTTCTTGTCCAAAACACTCCTGTTTCACTAATCGGAATTGAAGGAGCTCAGGGTGAATTGAGCACAGCAAGATTTACTTCCATCCCCGATATTACAGTTCGCAAGCGGATTCTTGAACACCTAATGAAAAAAGGATATCTCAACGGTGCTGAATATTACGCGTCTTTTTCCAAACAGCCCTTACACCTGTATGGCGTAGAAAAACCCGCGTTATATTTAAAGAACCTTGAGGCTTTTCAAAAAGCCCAGCAGGTAAGGGAAGAAGAAACACAGGCGCTTTCTACTGTTAAAAAATATTTTAAGCAAATTCAAAACAACCTTCTTACTGAAGAAATGAACACGTTTCTTTCTGTATACGACGATTACAGATCTCTTCGCATAAAGTTAACTCGATACGCACCCGTTCTTTATCAATCTGCAAAAAAAGCCGGAGTACAGGAGAACGTTTATCCAAACTTTGCAATTTTTCTTGAGGCTTTGAAAATACAAAAGAACATCAATATGCAAGAACTGGAGAAAGAACATCAGGCGCTTACAGACCAGCTCTCAAGAATGCTTGTGCAGGAAGATCTTGCATCTTTTATGAAAAAATCGCTTGAATATAAGACAAAACGGCTTTCTCCGTCTGCATATTTTCCCCTTCTGGAAGAAATCGCTTTTAATGCTGAACTAGATCTGTCTTCATATTCAAATGTTTCCACTTTTTTTCGTATGCTTCATCTTCAAAAGGGCATCGATAAAAAGAAAATGAAGGAGGAAATACAAAAACTGGAAGCATCGATAAAATCAGTTCTTTTAACTACAGAAAACGCCCGCAAAATTGAAAGGTTTTTGACTGTTTTTCACATTCTGGATTGCCTTTATAATCTGAAAGTGTCCCGTGAAAAGCTTGCGTTTTTTCAGGAACACAAGTCCGATTTTTCTTCAAAAACAATCCTGGATTTTATAACAAAGCAACAAAACAATCTTAATCTTGATAGTCCCGTTCCTGAAAAAGCAATTGCACTTCTTGATGATAATTTTGAAGTAATCGAAACATTTTACCATTTTGCTCTTAAAAGAGATAAATCCATAGTTGAAACCATACTTGCAAAAATGGATAACCTTAAACAAGATACCGCTATTCTTGTTACCGGAGGCTTTCATACAAAGGGCCTCATGAACCAGCTAACGCTAAGAAAAATATCATACATGGTAATCTCTCCGAGAATTACGGATTTTAAAGCAGAAACCCCTTACATGAAAATCATGATGGGTAACGATTCTCTAATGGAAAAGTTCTTAGTACATCACGGCCGCCTGGCACCCCCCGTTCTTCTTTGTGTGCGTGAAGTCCTAGCCGATCAAGATATATCGGAAAACATAAAAAGACAGGTTAAATGGGAAATCGCTTCTCTTCTCGTACTTTATCAATACGAAGACGGCTTGACCGATAAAAAAGCCCTTCTTGCTAAATACAAAGAAGCGGTTGCAAGCAGACGCGCTGAGCTGGAAAAAGATAATTCTGGTGTTGCTATTGAAACTCTTGAACAAATCTTATCTATAGATGAAAACAGTTTTGAGGTAACTCCGGATGCCCTTGTTCTTCGTATTACAGCACAAGATAAACCTATGATTTTATTAATCCAGACAAAGAAACAGGAAGGGAAAAACCTTTCCGAACAATTCCCAGAAGCCAGTATTGATCGTGTTCCGGACCTTTCCGGCAAGGGAACACGCGAGATCCTCCTTTTTAAGCGAAGCAGAGTATTTTGCCCGGCTTGAAGAAATTCCATGGACAAATATCGTTTCAATTCTACAGGAAAAACCTGTTCTTCCTTCTGTTTCTCCGGAATTAACCGAAGCACTTCAAGACAAAGCAAAATTGCTTGAGTTTATTGAAATTTTCGAGTCTCGCCTTTTATCATCAGAGCAGGTAAGTCCTCAAGATATTGCCGACCTGTCAGCTTTGTTTGATTCTGTAAAAACTAATTCTGAACAACTTATGACGGCTCTTTCTTCCGAAACAGAACCTGCAGAAATCAAGGAGAAATTTATTTCTGTTCTTGGCCTTCTTGCTTTACAAAAAACAACCGAATTTGAACAGGCATTGTTAATACAGGCAACACCTTCCATGGAGGAGCTGCTTCCCGAAGCACCTCTCTCTTCAGGAAGTTTTACACAGGCAGGTCCGAATATCGGGCCGGAAGACATTCTAAAAAGGGATGTGGACAGGTCTATTCGTGATGTCATGAACAGAACGCAGCTTCTGCCTGAGGATATTGGAAGTTTTTCTGAAAGAGTTTCTTTTCCTGACGGCTCCTATGAAACGGTTCATGCTGTCAAACTCGCGCCAAATACTTCTTTACGTTCTTTCAGGAAAAATCCTTCTGAAGACACACCCAGCCCTGAAACTATGCTGCGCTTTCTTGCTGAATCTGAAAAAAATCTTGAATCTCTATCTCCTGAGCAAAAAGAAAATCTTTTTAACGCCCTTCCTGAAGAATATCGGTCTTTATATAGAAACCAACCCGACCTTTTTGTAGCAGAACTGCTTTCCCGGTTGAGATCAAACCGTTTTGTCCTTTTTGAAAACAGCGATCATATCGCAGGAGCGTACCTTCATTCCGGGGGACGAACAAACTCTGTATATATGGGCGGCAATCTTTTTCGTGCTGTTCAGGAACTGCATAAGACAGATCCTATGGCAGCAGTAACAGCTTTCACTTCCGCTATGGTTCACGAAATAGGGCATCAACTGCTGGTTGAGAAAATGCCTGCTGATGCTCAAGGTCCATATCTTAGGCTGGTATCTCAAAGAGACCAGGAGGTCGTCCCTTTAACTGAAAATGAGAAAGCTTGGGTGAACCACTGGGATTTATACATGGAAGAAGGCTGCCAGAGTATAGAATCAAGCCTGGATGCCAATGGAGCCCTTCGCTTTATAATTATGAATTCCTCAATGAATTCTATAAGAAACCGCATGCAGAAACTGGAACAGGAAATTTCTCCGGAAGACCCTCGCTTTTTTTCTGAAATAGAACAACTTTCGCTAGAACTTAAAAACCTTTCAAATATGTCAAGTCAGTTTAAGGTCCACGGCGATTATGCTAGAACTCAAACATATTATTTGATAGAAAATATAGCTCAGCGCCTTCTTCCCGTTATGGAACGGGCAGAAGCTAGGCTGGGTCAGCTTAATTCAAATCTCAACAATTTATTCCCGGATACTCCCGAGTTTCCCAGAGAACTTCGCAGATATCTGCAGGGACGCAGCCAGCTGATAAATTCACTTTCCCTAATGCATAACCTGTTGCCGGATAAAAACTTTTTACCTGAACTTAAACAGCTTGCAGATTTCATTAATAACGAACAGATAGACTGGATTTACACCGATATACAAGACGTTTTAAGCCAAATTGATAAAATCAAGCAGTCTTTACCGCCTCCCGGAACAACGGGGTTTCTAAAATCAATGGGAACAATCGTAAGCATGCGAAAACATCTTCTGGAAATGACACCTTACCTTCCTCAGCCTCCTCCTGCCCTTGCCCAAAGACTTCAAGCCCTGGCCCAGCAGCCTCAGGACCAGTTTTTTGAACAGGCACAGCATTCTGTTAATGTAATGCGGCAGCTTATCTTACAACTTCACATGTATGATTCAAGAACCCCTGAATACCTTATCCTTTTGGAACATTTAACTGAAAGCCTGAACGAGTTCGGACCATTATTACAAAAACATCCCGAATTGCGAACTATGCTGGGGAATGAACTGGAAATGCTGAATTCTGAACTTCACATTTACTACCAGGCTTTATCAACAGATTTCACTCATATCAACCAAGAGATGTCACAGATGCATCCTGACAAACAAAGGCAGGAAAAGGATGCTATGATGCGGCAATGGTCAACTCTTGAAGTAGGTTTGATGCAAATAGACCGCCAGCTTCTAAACCTTATGGAACCATATATGTCAGAATCCAAGCTGGGTTCGTTTAAAACAGGAGAAGAGGTAAAATTTTTTGATTATAGGGGCAATGACCGGCCAATAGTAAAAGTTGGAAACGATTCCTGGAT
>JAVCCS010000214.1 GCA_030765365.1 Candidatus Theseobacter exili | reverse complement strand
GACTCTCCTTTATATTCTTTTACTTGGTATAACGTCTTTAAAATAATCCTTGTCTGCCTGATACTCAAAGTATACCTCAAAGGATGATATCCCGCTTCTGTTTTTTAGACAGGACAAAACAACTTCTCTTGGTGTTATCTTTTTTGCATCCTTAAACTCTTTTTTTAGTTTTTCATCAACTTTCCTTGTGTTGCTTTGAACGGCTACCAGTTCAAGTCCGAACAGATAATCGGCACTATACTCAATGCTTCCCGATTCTTTCATACTCTCAAATTCGATTGAATTGGTATAACTGTTTCGATTTAGAGAACTTATTGCCCAAATAGGGATATTCAAATCTCGGCTCATTTGTTTAAGAGCTGTAATGTTTAAATCTGTCTTTTGTTTGTCTCCAACTCTCGGATCGTTATTCGGTATGATCTGGAGATAATCGACAAATACAATCGGTTTAACATCTTTCTTTTGTATGTATCTTGAAACTATCTCTCTGATGTTTTCAGAACTTGTTTTGAAATTACCCTCTTTTATCATCGTTCTAGGTACTATTTCGTCATTGTATCTTTTGAGTGCTGTTTCTACAAATTCATTAGACAGTCCTTGTCTTATGTTTTTGCTTGTTATTACTACTCCTTCTTTTTTTCTTAGTGCTTCATGGTTTGCAAGTCTAGCAATGCTTTTGCTGATTATCTCAAACTTGCCTTGCTCAATAGAAAAGAATATGACGTGCTGACCTTTGCTTGCTAGCTGGTCAGACATTTGATTGATAAGCGTTGTTTTTCCAATACTCGCACCACCACCAACAATATAAAGCCCCGAATGTAACCCGCCTAACTGCTCATCAAGAACCTTGTACCCTGTTTTAATATCTTTTTGTTTTTTGTATGATTCAATGTCCTCAAAAAAACCTTTTTTCATATACTCCGATAAATCATCAATGTCATTATCATCTGTTAAAAGATTAAGAATACCGTCAACAAGTACACTAATATTTTTGCCAACTTTCTCATTGATTTTTTTTGTCAAACTTTTTCGACTGGTATCGTCAAGAGTATTGCTTGAAACAATATCGACAATATCAATCAGCTCATCAACATCTAACCTTTTCATGTCCAATACATTTATTCTGTTAATCAAAGATACTATATCTGCTTCTCTGTTCATGTTTTGTCCTTTCGTCTTTTGATTTTAGGGAAACGACTTATTTTGAAAAGTCGGTTTCCCCCTATAAAGCTTATAAAGCTTATATGGTTTTCGCTACTTCCTTGTAAGCCTTGGTATGACTAGCTTTGAAGGTGTTTTTTTTCGTCATTACCGTAGCTTTTGTTTCCCTTGGCGTAGCTTTTGTTTCCCTTGAATTTACGGTCTTATCGTAATGCTAATTACACTATGCCTGGTGTTTTTGTTTTCCGTAAAGCCTTTAATGAACTTCTCTTGCTTCCAGTATGTAAGCATTTTATTTATTATAGCCCTGGTATCTTGTCTTTCGCTGCTGGTAACGTCCGCTAGATTTAAATTTATTTGCTCAAAAATGGACTTATAGCGTATTGTTTTGTGAGTGTTTTTGCTAGTGCTGTTTTTCATTCTTGCTATACGTCTCTCAAGATAGTTTTGTATGATCAAAGCCTTGGGTGTTTTTCTGACTGGCGTATTGATATTATTCATGAATATTCTAACTATATGATTTTTGTATCTTGCAAATTCATATAAAATGGGCTCGGCGTCAATCCTAAACCAGGTGTTTATGTTGCCCTTGTGTTTGATTTTTGCTCGTGTTATTTGCAAGGCTCTCCCTTGAAGTTCAAGCAATTCGGTGTCTGGATCCGCGAACTTTTCTTTGCTTGTATCTAAATAAACTATGCAGCTTTCAAGTCGGTTTATTGAAGCCGCTATCTTTTTATTGTGAGCTTCAAGCAATGTTGCTTCGGAACTCCCTGTCATAACTCTATAGATCATAAGAGGGGTAACCGCCTTGTTTTCTGCAAGGTATAAACTAACTATTGCATCATGAACGTCTCTATCATAAGCAGTAATGACCTTGCTTGTTTTTATGTTTAAGGCATCCCATTCGATTATAGCCGTTGTTCCATACGGTGAACCTTTTGCAAGTTCTACAAAGAGAGGTTCTCCCTCTGGGAAGTTGTTTTTGAAAAAATTAAAACTGATTTTGTCATTTACCCTTACAACGTCCTTGGGATATTGTGTTTTAACAACTTCGGGAATGTTCTTCTTTTTTTCTTCATTAATTTCTTCTACCCTGCGTTGATTATATTCCTTTATATATTTTATAATCCGTTTCTGTTCTTCTTTTCTTAATACGGCGGGGACTTTTTTAATTTTATAGGCAAATATATAGTTTTCTAAGATTGACAGCCTGGTTAAGGTTTTTTCTTCCGGGGTTCTTTTCCAAACTTTTCCCAGCTCTGCATCTATAAACGCAAAATATATCTCATATCTTGCAAAAACAAATTCTCGCGTTTGAATAATGCTGGGTGCTATTTGCTGAACCGCTTTTATGTCGGCTTGCCTGTTTTCTTCTGGGTCTCCGTCAGGTGCGTTTAATATCTCTTCCCTTGTGAGATCGTGCATTGTGTACCCCCTTTATGTAGAAGCCTTTTCAATAAAATTCTTAAAAT
>JAVCCS010000142.1 GCA_030765365.1 Candidatus Theseobacter exili | reverse complement strand
TATATGCGGTATAGGTGAATATATATCTTCAGCAGAAACAGCTGATATTAACCTGTTTATTTGAATATTTCATTTATCCTGATGTATCTATACGCTGATCATTTCCGAAAACATTGATTATAATGATTTAGGGTATAGTAGCGTGGTTGTTGTTTTTAGCTGATGCTGGAAAAAGCAGTAACAAGTTATTTATTCAAGAAGAGAGAATTATAAATTTTAAAAATTAAAATCATGAATGCAGAAGAATTAGCACAAGTAAAAATTGACAAGTCTGTAGATGCTCGCGGAACCTCTTGTCCGGGACCATTACTAGCAGCCAAAAAGGCCATTGGGGAAATAGAAAAAGGAGAGATAATGGAAGTCCTTTCTGCTGATGAAGGCACCAGACGCGACATCCCTAAATGGTGTTCCAAGAAAGGTTTTGAATATCTGGGAACCATTGAGGAATCAGGCTTCTTCAAAATTCTGTTAAAAAAGTAAATATGCCTGGTGGAAAAGCAAATAATAACCCGAAAATTTTGGTGTTCTCAACTGAAAAGATCTCTGATCCCGCCATCGACATGGCTGGATTACTAAAATTGCATTACCCTCCCACAGTTTATACTATCTCAATACCTTGTTCGAGTGGAGTTAAGCCGATATGGATTATGTATGCTTATGAGAAAGGGTTTGATGGGGTATTTATTGCTGCTGACGGGAGCGATTGCCCCTATGGCGATTCTTGTACTGAGAAGACAGGAAAAATTATAGGCCATACTCATGCGCTGATGAAGGAAATGGATATTGAACCTGCACGTCTCCGCATGGCAGCGATCTGTTCGGTATGCAGCGAATCGTTTGTAAAACAGATGAAAAGCTTTAATGAGTACTTGCTAAAGAATTCAAACGTGTAATTATGAGTAGTGAAAAAATAAATACCTCTTTCGATGCCCTTGTTATAGGTGGAGGCATTGCCGGTGGTGAATCTGCTTTAAATTTAGCCAATAACGGATTTAGGGTACTGATTATTGAAAAAGACCTATCCATAGGCGGTAAAATGATATTACTAAGCAAGGTTTTTCCCTCCCTCGATTGCTCCGCATGTATCACAACTCCAAAAGTATCAGAGATATCCAGGCATCCGGGAATTACAATATTTACAAACAGCAAAGTAAAAAGCATCATAAAAAAATCTAAAAACGATTTCGAGGCTGAAATAATAAAATATCCGCGGTATGTAATTACTGAAGACTGTACAGGATGCCAGCTATGCGAAGAGGCTTGCCCTGTAATTATACCAGACCAGTATCAGTATAACCTTGTGGGACGCAAGGCAGCATATATACCGTTCAGCATAGCCAGCCCCAGGGTTGCAGCTATAGATATTGAGAACTGCACTTTATGCGGAGCCTGTGAAAAAGTTTGTCCGACAAATTGTATCGACTTTACACAGGAGACAGAAGAATATCTTATAAAGGCTAAAACAGTGGTTGTTGCCACTGGTTTTAATCTGTTCGATCCTATTAAGATTCCACGTTTTGGATTTGGCTCGTATAAAAATGTACTGACATCTATGCAGATGGAAAGACAACTGGCACCTACGCGTCCGTTTAATACAATTTTGAGACCGGGAGATGCCAAAGTTCCTGACAATCTTGCCTACGTTCTATGCACCGGATCAAGAGACGTAACTATCGGAAACCCAATATGTTCTCAAATATGCTGCATGTATTCAATTAAACAGGCTCAATTGCTGATGGGAGCTCTGCCAATGGCTGATGTGACTATTTATTATATTAATATAAGATCGTTTGGAAAAGGCTTTGAAGAATTTTACTCCCAGGCTAAAGGAATGGGGGTTGACTTTATTAAAGGAAAAATAGGGAAGATCACAGAAAAAGAGAACGGTAACCTTATATTGAGGTATGAAGATATTAATGAAAATAAGGTTAAAGAGTCTGAACATGATATGGTTATACTTTCAGTAGGCGTCCTTCCCAATCCAGACAATGCCACATTGTTTCATGGAGAGGAACTTAAACTCGACCCATTCAGCTTTGTAAACCAGACTGAACCTCTTGCCAGTCCGTCGAGAACAAGTATAGAAGGTGTATTTGCAGCCGGCACAGCAACGGGCCCAATGGATATTCCTGATTCTATCCTCTCAGCTGGTTCCGCATCGTCCGAAGCAATAAGCTATTTAATTAAAAAACCATGAATAAAAAGTTAGGAGTTTATATATGCCATTGCGGTGGGAACATCTCCGATTACGTCGATGTTGAAAAGGTAAAACAGGCTGTTGAGAATGAAGAGGGTGTTTTTATCGCTAAGACAACAATATTTGCATGCGGAGATGCCAACCAGAAAGAGATGGTTGATGATATTAAGAATAATAACCTTGACGGAGTTGTTGTGGCCTCATGCTCTCCAAAACTTCACCTTCTGACATTCAGGGCTGTAACAGAAAGAGGCAATATGAACAAGTATAACTACGTTCATGTAAATATACGCGAACAAGCTTCCTGGGCTCACTCCGACAATAAAGAGGGAGCCACAGAGAAGGCAATACTCCTTGTAAAATCGGCTATTGCCAAAGTACGGCTTTCTGAACCTCTTTATCCAATAAAAATCTCTTCAAAGAAAGCTGTGGCAGTTATTGGCGCAGGCGTGGCAGGTATGAGGGCGGCTATTGAATTGTCAAATATGGGATGCCCTGTTACACTTATTGAAAGAGATCATTTCGTTGGGGGTAGAGTTGCCCAATGGGATGTACTGTTTACAACAAACCAGACAGGCAAAGAGCTGGTAACCAATCTATATAACGACCTTATTAACCGGAAAAACATAACATTGCTTACTGGTGCAGAAGTCATTTCCAATGCAGGAAGTATTGGCGATTTCAAAGTCAGAATTAAAAAAACACCCCGGTACATAAAAGAAAAATGCAATGATGGACATCTTCTGAAAGCTATTCAGGCCTGCCCCATTGAAGTACCTGATGATTTTAATTTCAATATTACCAACAGAAAAGCAATTTATCATAATTTCCCGAGTGAATATCCCCATTACCCGGTTATTGATATCAAAAACTGCACCAGATGCGGTGAATGTGAAAAGATCTGCGAAAGTGTTGATTTCACCCAGAAAGAAGAAATAATAGAAATAGAGGTCGGATCCATTCTTATGGCCACCGGATTCGACTCTTATACACCTGCTGAAGGAGAGTTTGGATATCAAAAATTTGATACAGTAATTACACTCCCTCAATTCAAAAGAATAATTGATCTGAATGATAAAAAACTAACTTTCAAGGGGAAGGAAGTTAAATCCATCGTCTATATATACTGCGTAGGGAGCCGGCAGATTGATGGTGACAATAAATATTGCTCAAGATATTGCTGTACATCCGTTATCCATGCTGCAATACAGACAAAGAAAAAGTTTGCGAACATTCAGAATTATCATTTTACAAGGGGGATAAGAACATATGGGAAACAGGAGATTTTGTACAGTGATTCATTGAAAAGCGGAGATATCTACCTTCAATCATACGAAGAGGACCCGCCTGTTGTTTTAAGAGAAAATGGAAACACGTTAGTTAAGATAAATGATATCCTGACTGGTGGAAAAGAAATATCAGTTAAAGCTGATCTTGTGGTGCTTGTAACCGGTATGATCCCGAGAAAAGATAACAAAGTGGGGGCACTGTTAAAACTTCCCAAAGGAAGGGATAATTTTTTTAATGAGATACACATGAAGCTTCGCCCTGTGGAAACTGTTATTGACGGTATAACTATAAGCGGAGCATGTCAGGGACCTAAAAATATTATGGAATCGGTCAATTCAGCTCTGTCGGCTGCTACAAAATCTTTTTCATATGTCAGCAAAGGAATGCTGGCCCTGGAACCAATTATTGCCAGAATTGATAAAAATCTTTGCACATGGTGCGGAGCTTGTGCAGAAGCCTGTCCATTCGACGCTATAAGTGTTGAGAAAGATGAGAATAAAGATATTGCGGCTATTAATAACTCGGTTTGTAAAGGCTGTGGGATGTGCTTGCCGGTATGCCCGGTTAATGCAATTAATTTAATAGCCTACTCGGATAATGAGATAGAAAGTATGATTGATGCACTTGCGGGAGTATAGTATTATACATAAAAGATTGAGTTAAATATAAAACCATGGAAACTGAAAAAGGGAAGACATTTAAATACATGAGAGAGAAAAGAGAAGTCTCTCAGGCTGCAAAGGATAACCTAAAGAAATTCAACAGAATAAAGAAAACAGTAATGGAAGCTCTTCAGGAAAACGAACTTTCCATTGACCAGTTGACAAAAATACTCGATATGCCAAAAGATGAAGTTGTCTTTTATGTAATGTCACTTGTCAAATACGGATTTGTTCAAACCGGCACAATTGATGAGATGGATGAATATTTCTCTTATAAACTTAATAAATAATGGCTGAAATTAATCCTGAATTCGGAATAGAATTAAAAAAGTTTGGGGCATTCGATTTTAATGCATGTTATAATTGTGGCACTTGTACAGCTGTTTGTTCTCTCTCAACGGAAGAAGATTCATTCCCCAGGGAAATGCTGCGATTCAGTGCCCTAGGCCTTCAGGACGAAATAAAATCCTCGCTTAAGCCCTGGCTTTGTTACTATTGCGGCGAATGTTCCACACATTGTCCCCAAGACGCCAACCCCGGTGAATTAATGATGTCACTCAGAAGATGGCTCACCTCGGAATATGACTGGACTAAATTATCAGGTTCTTTATACAGGTCTCTACCTTTGACATTAACGGCTTTTATTATTATAGCTGCTGCTATATTAGGCTTTAGTATGTACGAAGGTTTTAATCTGGAAAGAATAATGCACTTTGGTCATGGATTTGAAATTTGGACTATTGCATCAGTGTTTGGTCTGATCCTTTTACCAAATATCATCCGTATGTGGTGGTTTATTATTCTAAAACCGAAAACCAAAGTACCCCTAATTAAATATCTGAAGGGAATATGGGAGTTGTTTGTACATATGTTCACTCAGAAAAAAGCCTTGGGATGTGATGATAATCAGTTAAGATGGTTTGAACATTTTATTCTTGTAATCGGGTACATGGGATTGCTGTTTACTAC
>JAVCCS010000072.1 GCA_030765365.1 Candidatus Theseobacter exili | reverse complement strand
TCTAAAACCCATTGAAACAGCTGAAATCTGTTTGAACTATGGAAAGAAGGATCCAGTAAAAGATCAATCATTTCTGCCAAAGTCTGCTCATCATCTCTTGCAACAGCAACCTGTGCAAGCAAGGTTGTTGATTCAGAGATAACATAATGAGGGTTATACCAATCATCATCGGGATGAGTTGGTTGATAAGATGAATAAACACCTCCCCAGGATGCTCTTAAACCATCAGGATATGTAGGCAATAAAAATTCTTCATAACAAAGGGTCGCAGCATTTTCTACAAGTTCATCGAAAGTTGAAGCTACGGGAACAGATTCATTGAAAAGTGCTATAACTTCATCATTACATAAAGCTCGGTTGTATGCCCTGAATTCATCTATTAATCCAGTATAGTAAAATCCTGCCTGTGACCAGGCACCAACTTCCAACGGACAGCCAATTCCCAAAACAACTCCGGTACCGGGCAAATCAACAGCTAACTCACCATTAATATATTCCTTAATAGTTGTACCGCTGTATATAACTACGTGATGATTCCACTGTCCCGCAACAAAATTAACTGAACGTGTCCAGCCTGGTGCTCCTCTTATTGTTCCACCATAACTATCTGCCCAGCCTTCAGGATAATGAGTTCCAATATTCCAGCCGGATGCATTATTGCCGCCATACCAGTAAGCACCTGAAGCCAATTTATAATTATTTGACGGATTTGCTGTTTTAAACCATAAAGATATTGAAAATGAGCTAACGCCGGCTAATGGATTTGTGGCCGCTAAAATATAGTCTCCTGAACTTAAATCAAAAGCATCTCCTATAATACCATTTACTTTTCCCGGTGAACCTTGCACGATACCGTTATTTCCGTTACCGCTCTGGTCAACAACAGTACCGCCTACTGCATTATTATCACTGTCAAAATCATAGTGAACAAGAAGGCCGGTAGACAAATCTGCAAAAACAAAACTAGGTGCAAAACAAACAAATAAAACAGACAAACAAATAAAAGCTAATAAAAATAATTTCTTCATTTTTTTCTCCATAAATTTAAAAAAACATTATGACCACATAGCCCAAACTGACATAAATACACATACTCCAACGATTACAGTCAGAATAAGATTGTGAACGTACTTGAAATAGAAAAAATCACTATCCATCTCCAAAGCATCTTGCCGAATACTCCGATGAGAATTACTCTTTTTGTTAATTTGAATTTTTCTCAGATTTAACATTGAATCATCTCCTGATTTCACATTTTTTAAGCATTTACAGTCTTTCTTTATTCAAGAAACGTGCCAGAAAATATTTGAGCGTGAAGTGAAAATTATTTGAAGATATTTGTCAAGATTACTTGACACCTGTGTCGCTTGATATTTACATGTCCATCATGTGCAAATGCTTTGGAAGATATCCAGAAAAAATGGAATTTTTTTAACTAACGGAGCACTCGTTTGCTTCAACGTACAGATATTGGCGCACTCATGTGCCTCCTTTAAACTGCAAAATTGATAGCAATGCGGTTTGAGCGGGTTCTTCAACAGCCTCTTAAGCCCTGAATACACCAGGATCTATTCGGTGTTTCTTAAGCAATTCATGAAAAGCCTGACGGCTTATCCCTGCATTACGTGCTGCTTCAGATACGTTACCTCTTGTATGACGAATTTTCGATAAGATATAATCTTGTTCAAACAGGTCCCTTGCTCCGGAAAGAGTATCATCTTCCAGTTGCGGGGATATTGAAGGAAAAGCAATATCCTGGGGAAGATCACTGCATTTTAATATATTTCCTTTACACAAAACTAAAGCACGTTCAATTACATTTTTTAGCTCTCGAACATTACCGGGCCAATCATATTTTTGCAGATATTTCATAACATCTGATGAAATTCTGACAGGATGACGTGCTAGTGAAACTGCGATTTCACGAACAAAAAGTTCCGAAAGACAAACAATATCCTCAGGACGTTCCGTTAATGGAATGATGTTCATCGCCATCACATTCAAACGGTAAAACAAATCATCCCTGAACCTGTCCTTTGCCCTTTCTTCAGCAAGATCCCGATTTGTTGCAGCAAGAATTCTGACATCAACAAAAATAGGAACCGAACCGCCAACTCTTTCAAAAACTCTTTCTTCAAGAACCCTTAAAAGCTTGTTCTGAGATTTCATATCTAATTCACCTATTTCATCGAGGAAAAGGGTTCCTGAATGCGCCTGTTCAAACCTTCCAATGCGCCGGCAATTTGCTCCTGTAAAAGCACCTTTTTCATGACCAAAAAGCTCACTCTCCATCAAGTCACGAGGAATAGCTGCACAATTAACTACTACAAATGGCTTTGATGCTCTATTACTTTGAAAATGAATCCCGCGTGCTACCATTTCTTTACCAGTTCCTGTCTCTCCGGTAATCAGAACTGTAGAATCAACTTCAGAAACCTGATTGACCCAACATCTCAATGAATTCATAAAGCTACTTTTACCTTCAAGCCGCCATGGAAAAGCTTTTTGTTCCTGTTGCGCTCTTATCTTTGCTGACTTTCTAAGGGCATGAATTTTTCCCTGAGCCTGATCAATAACAAGATGAAATAGCTTCATGCGTTCACGCTGAAGAAAAGACATATCAAAGGGACCCTCCACCAACAACATAACGCCCTTTATTAGAGGGCGGATAAAACTATGAATGTTTTGTTGTTTAGAGGAACTCCACGAACATACATTCCAATGTCCATCTGATTTTTCCGCTACATTGCTTAAATCTGAATAAAGTTCTCCTGTTTGATTTGAAGATAAAGGAACCATAACATCATCTGAAGCAATAACATGGCTTTCACTCGCCTCCAGCCAGGAACAAGCTGTTTTATTCAATTGATGTATCACGACCTTTTCACTTGCTGATGCTTGGAGTTTTTCAATTATTTCCAGGAATAACGGCATTTCTTTTTGAAGCATAATCCCTTCTTCAGGTGTAACATCGCTTAAAATTGTAACAAGGGTTTTCCCGACAGAAAGCCGCGTTTTTGAAAATATATGTTCCTCCAATACAGGCTGATCTGACACTGTTATCAAGGCCTTTCCAATTCTTATTTCATCCCAGGCTTCAACAAGCACATCCCTGCCACGATCTATAAGCGTTCCGTTAATAAAAGTCCCGTTCCTGCTGCCTTCATCTCTCCCAAACAATTTTTCTCCAATAAAGCTTAATTGGAAATGACTACGGGAAATTTCTCTATCAGAAATACGTATTGACTGATCTTCTCCTCTCCCTATCCTGAGACCATCAATTGGCACTTGATAGACAGTTTGGTTTTCACCTGGAACATTTAGAAAAACATAATAGTCCATTGACAATTAGCCTCGTCTAACGTAGTAGTTAAAAATATTGTATTATATTAATTGCTCTCACTTTTGTTATTTAAGCAGATGATGAATAAAAAAGAAATGAATTCAACAAATAATCACCAGGACAAAACAGATCTTGGGTTCGGCCTCGACATTCTTTCAGGTGACCCGGCTTTTTGCAACCGTTATCATATTGAGGAACTAATAGGACAGGGAGGCCTTGCCAGCGTATATAAAGCCAGAGATACAGTTTTAAACGAAACAGTTGCAATAAAAGTCTACAATAAAATATCGTGGAGTCCCAAACAGGAAGAAGCCATTCGTAATGAAATAAACCTTTCCAGGCAAATACGCCATATAGGTATTTTACCAGTTTATGAATTCGGAAAAGCTGGCAATCTTCATTATCTGGTTTCCCCATATATAGAAGGGAAAAATCTTCGATCATACCTTGTTTCGAAAAAAACTCTGGATTTTAAAGAAGCACTGTCAATATTTACATCCGTCGTTGCCGCTGTTTCCGCTGCACATTCTCAAAATGTAGTCCATCGTGATATAAAACCTGAAAACATAATGCTTTCAGATAATGGACATATTACTGTAATAGACTTTGGTACAGCCAGGTTATCAGAAGAAACGGGTGATAAGAAAGAATTCTCAGGCACACTAAAATACATGGCGCCCGAACAAAAAAAGGGATCACAAGGTGATTTGCGCTCAGATATATATGCTCTCGGAATTCTTATTTTAGAAATGTTAAAAGGAACTAAAATTCTTGATTTTAATGCAGATGAAAGAAAAAAAACTATTACTGATCTACCAGCAAAAATTGCTAATGTTCTAAACCGTTGTCTTGCTGAAAATCCGGAAAAACGGTATTCATCTGCTTTAGAGCTTTTAAATGATATTCGTTACTTCCGTCCTGCAAGAAAATCATTTCTTTTGAAAAAAGCTGTAAACCTAACTTTGATTCTGATTATATTGACTTTAATTGCAGGATTTTTATATTTGTTTTTACCCTGGCAATCTGTCAAAGCATCTTCTTGTTTAGACACTAATAAACCTAGGCTGGCAATAGACAGAAATACAAACACTTCCTGGATATCCGGATCCGGCTCAAAGCAATGGATACAATTCAATTTTATCAAGGCACAAAAAGCATCTACTGTTTTTCTGTTGTGGGGAAAAGTCTGGCCTGAAACATTCAGTCTGGAAGCATTTCAAAACGGTCAATGGAAACAGATATCAAAGATAGAAGCTAACAGGGGTGGCTCTCAGTGGATTCCAATTGCGACAAATGACTTTAAAAAATTCAGAATTAATATACCCAAAAAAAGGTCCCGGACGGGGCATTATGAACTTGCAGAAATATCTTTTTACAATAAAAATCCGGCAACAGCTTCATCTTACCAAAAGGAAGAAAGGACCTTACCGAAAAACCTTATAGACGGAGACATGGATACCCGCTGGTCATCGCATTTTTCAGACAAACAGTGGTTTCGTCTTGATACTGAAAAACCGCTTGAGTTCTCTACCATAACTATCGACTGGGAACGAGCCTATGCGTCTTCATATGTAATCGAGGTTTCAGATAACGGACAAGACTGGAAGTCCGTATATGAAACTGACACCGGGAACGGAGGAACAGATCTTCTTTACGTTGGTCCGCAAAAAACAAAACATATAAAATGGACTGGTCTGAAACGTGGAACTGATTATGGTTATTCAATTTGGGAAATAGGTTTCTGGAACAACAAATCGGCCTGGGCCTCCTCTGCTCAATCAAAGGCTATGACCCCGGAAAAAGTAATTGACGGAAAAACAACATCCCGATGGTCCTCAGATTTCTTTGATCATCAATGGATAATAATTGACTACCGGAAACCAATTATTTTCAATACTGTCTCACTTCTGTGGGAAAAAGCATATGCTAAGGAATACGAAATCTGGTTTTCTCTGGACGGTACAATATGGGAAAAACTTTATGGTACAAAAGACGCTAAAGGCGGATATGAAATAATCGATTCAGGACACTGTATTACAAGATACTTGAAAATCAGTTGTCAAAAAAGAGCAACTGAATACGGATTTTCTTTGTATGAAGTTGATATTTCAAACAAAGAAGAATAGAGAAAATTCTTCGTAATCAAATCTTAACTTATTGCTTTAAATAGCTTTTTTTAGTTGATTCAACCTGAAAATCACAAAAATAAATCATATTATTATCAACAATAAGGTCTGTTTCTTTAACAGGAAGACGCTTGTTAGAAGCAGGATTCCACAAACCAATACCTATTTTGCAGGTTCCCACTGGAAAGTTATCAGGAATTGCTACGTTTCTTTTATCTATAATAATTTCACCAGGATAACAAAAAGCAAGAGGTTTACCTCCTTCATTAAATGAATGGTCATCAAAAACAGTAACCCCATTGCTTGTAAAATGTATAAAAAAGACCCAGGATATTTTCGATTTCTTCAACACCTGCCAGTAATAAGTAATGGCTATCTCTTCGCCAGGTTTAACTGACTTTTTATCCAAATCATATCCTAATAAAGATACGATATCATAATCAATATACACCTTGTTTTCCGGTGTCCATTTATTGACAATGATATTTGAAATAGTTTCAGCATTTGATTTATCACCTTTTAGAATATATAGCTTCTTTAACCATTCTGCTATCTTTCGGCTTCCCGGCACAAAAGAAAAAGCCTTTTCAGCAAATAAAACTGCTGTCGAAGCATCCCCTGAATCTACAAAATACTCTGACTGTTCCAACAGCCATGTAACCGGATCTGCCTTAATTAATTCCAAAACATTTGACAATTTCATATAAGCTTCTTCATCTTCATAATCTAGGTTCGCAGCCCTGAAATAATTACGAGCCGCTTCGGAATAGCGCTTTTTATCTGACAGGGCATCAGCTTTGTCCATTAGTCGCAGATATTGAGATAAATAATCTGTCTTTATAGCATCAGGACCATAAACAAAGAGTTCAGCAATGGACCAGCAAAAGCGCGATCCTCCTAGAAGCTTTATTCTAATATATTGCGCTTTTAATGGCTCGAAAATTACAACGATTCGTCCGCTACAATCTAGTCTTAGTCTTTTTTCATTCCAGAAGAACCCTCCAGATTCACATTGCTGTTTCTCAGCAACTGTTTTCCAGTTCGCTCCATCTGATGATACCTGAATTAAAAAGCCTCTGGGATAGTCATATGGATGTAAGTTACCCGAAAAAAAAGTGATTTTATTAATTATGGAAACACGTCCTGTATCAAAGAAAAAATCAACAGAATCTGACTGAGAAACACTGCTAGTCCATACTGTCCATAAATTTCTATCAAACGCTGCTTCCGTATCTTTATCAATTCCCTGGCTAAAAGCTTTCCAACCATTTGATGAAATTGGCACAGATTCCATTTCAGGAGAAGTTATATCAGTATAAATAAAACACTCTTCAAAGTTGGCTCTTTTATATTTAGCTTTTAGACCTTTCAAAACAGTTTCAAACCTCTTTTTATTGCTTTTTTTAATAATCCAGGCAGCATTTTCGGAGTTGTCAACTTTATTAGCAAATCGCGGATATCGATTATAGCGTGGATCAGGCAGTAATGTTCTGAACGGATGAGCGTCAGAACCTGTAATCTTTTCACCGGTAATAAAACTAACAGTTGTCCAATAACGATGCTTGCCATAAAACTCAGTTATCCCTTTCATTTTCAAAAAATTGATAATTTCTGCATCACTTCTTATTCCGAAAGACTGTTGCCCATAAGGAGTTTTATTTTCCGAAAATGCATAGAAGTGTCCGATTATATTCAATACAATTATCAAGCCTAGTATTACAGACGCAAGTAAACGAGTCCTTTTCCAAATCCATGAAAGACCAACAGAAAGGGCAGGGATTATAGTGGCAAAAAGAGGCAGCAAATATCTGATAGCCTCATTATCCGCGCCATATCTTGTTGTGCAAAAAACATACGAAAACAATAACCAGTGAACAACAAGCATAGAGCTGCCATCAGCTTTTTTCAGATTAAATGTCAATGGAGCTATTATACGCTTTAAACGTGTTGCAAAAAAAACACCTAGAAGCCCAAGCAAAACCCAAAAGTGTAAAGATGATACATACCGAACCAGCTTCCCTCTTAGTATGAATTTAGCTGAAATAAAACGATCAACACCTAAAGCATTCTGAAGCAAATGAGAAAACAGCTTAAAAAATTGTTTAATTCTGAAAGGCCCTCCAGATTTAAACAATAAATCCATAGTAATATAGCCATTCTGAAAGTTATAGATCCACAACGGCAAGCTACCCAACACAAAGCAAACAACAGCAATCCAAAAATGCATTTTTAGAAAAAACATCTTGTCGTCAAGAAAAATAAAAAGTGCACAAACGGCTAAGGGCACAACAATTGAAGGATGTGACCACCATCCGATTCCTGCTATTAAACCCAACCCGGCAAAAAGCCATCTGCGCCTTTTTAAATCACCTTTTTCAGTTCTAAAAACGATTTCGTTAGTAATAATCAACACTAAGGAAGTAAAAACAAGATTTTCTACATAATTACCCCAGGAAATAATAGATAAACCTGTTAGATAAACCGGACCTATGGCTCCAAGTATAAATGCAAAAATTCCTTCAGTTTTCCCATACAACCTGTAAGCGTAAAATCCAATTAAAAATGGAAAAATAGAAGACAAGATAAGAGCGGGTAATCTAAGTGTAAATGGGTTAGCTCCAAAAAAGTAAAAAAATGGTGAAATCAATAGAGGTTCAAGGGTTCCAATATAAGCCTGGCCGTACATAAATATTGGAAATTGCCCTTCAAGAATATGTCTGCCTATTAAACCGATAACAGCCTCGTCCGGATCAAGAACATCCTTAATGCTTAAAAGATAGCCTAATCGAAGTGCAAAACCGGCTGATAAAGCTATAAATATCAACCATAAAATATTTCGTTTAATAAACAGATTTTTAATATAATTTTTCGAACTCATACAAACGCTTTCCTTCAATCCAGGAAATAATTGTAACGTGTTAATCCGAAAGCAGACAATCTCTAATCGACAATACTTACATAGTCCGCTTTAATTTGACCATTATTTTATAGCGAATAAGACAAAGTAAATACACCAGAAAACCTGGATCAAAGGAACTCATACGCATTCTCCAGAAATGGGTATACCCCTTGAAAACACGGTATGAAATGTTAAAAACGGGGTTTTTAGGCCAGTTTATCAATTTTTTTGCTCTTTTAAGTATAAAAGGAAACTCAACAGCCAATCCAAACAACTTATGAAGATTTTCGAACTGTTTTTTATCTTCCTTTTTAATGGGAGCCTCATTCTGATAAGTAATATCCTGTTTGTGATCGATTGTTAAATACCCTTTTTCTAAACAATAATTATAAACATCTGTCCCAATATATGGTTGAAAAATAGAACACCAGGCATAACCGGGACGAATATCAGCGTTCAACTGTATTGTTTCAAAAGCATTTTCAATTGATTCATCAGGTAAGGCAACCATGTTCTGGGTCATAAAACAAATATTATACTTGTGCAATAACCTTGCCACTTCCCTTATCTGATCATTTGTCATCTTACGGTGAAGGACCTGTTCGCGTATCTCTTCGTTACCGCTCTCAATAGCCAATGCAACCGATTCACATCCAGCACTGGCAAGATTGGCAATAAGTTCTTCTGTAACAAGATCAACACGCAAATAGCATGTAAACGGTAAATCAAACTCTTCTTTATAACGTTTTGTGAATTCCCTAATCCAAGGTTTATTTATCACGAATATATCATCATAAAAATAAACCTTTTTCATCTTATATTTCTCTTTTACCCAGCTTATTTCTCTGATAACGTGCTCTACACTTCTCTGCCTGATATATTTACCGCAGCCATTTTCCTTATACATTTTTTTAAGGGAATGATTAAAACAATATGTGCAATCATAAGGACAGCCGCGTGAAGAAAGGAAAAAACGAAGTCTGGAATACCGGTAACCTGCATACTTATTCAAGATATCCCTATCAACAAACGGCAATGTATCAAGGTCACTAACAAGAGGACGAAGAGGATTTTGATAAATCTGGCCATTGTTTTTTACATGAAAATTAAGAACATTCGTAACATCTTCACCTTTTTCAAGCCGGTCTGCAAACTCAACAATCGCTTCGTCCCCCTCACCACGACAAATTGCGTCAACTCCATCACATTTCAGTACGTCCGGAAAAAAAGTCGGGTGGGGCCCCCCAAAAACAGCAGTAAATGACAACTCCTTTTTTAGAGCTCTACTTATTTCAAGATAATAATCCTCAGAACCTGTAGTTACAGAAAAACCTATTATTTCAGGAGCAAATTCACGTACCTTTTTGAAAAGGTTGCCCTCAAGATTTGGAATTAACAAATCTACAGTATGCCCGGCCCTTTTAAGAACAGCAGAAATACTCATAATCCCTAAAGGGTCTGTAACATCAAGTGAAGCTGTCCTATAGATAAATAAAACTCTCATATACTACTATCCCGTGTTATTAAAAACCAGATGACGATATTATAGCTGACTTAGAGTGTCAAGAATAAACGGCCTATTGCCAAAATCACCGCGATTACGCAAAAGGCAATTATAAGATGATTTCAGGGACCTATGACGAAACAATATTGAAATATTGGAGAGAAGGATTAACGAAGAAACCGCTCATAAGTGCCATTTGTTCTTTAGGTTGCGCCAATTTTATATTTATACTATGTTCCTCTCGTTTGTAATACCGTTTGAGTATTAGTGCCCTCGTGCACCTCCTCTAAACCTTATAATTGAGAGCAACGCGACTCACGTGGATTTGGGCAACAGACCATAAATAACAGGTACTGAAAAAACTCGATTTTATTTTGCAGCTGTGTGATAATATGGTTGAACTTAAAAGGGATTTCTTATGATAGAACAACGTGGTTTTCAACGAAGATTTTTTCAGGAAGACGAGCGGTATATGATTGAATTCGTAACGCTCCCGAAAAAGTTTCTTCAAAAATCAGAGGTAGCCTTAACTTTGAATCTGAGTGGTTCCGGACTTCTTTTTATGTATAATAGACCTTTGCATCACGGTTCTTTAATGAAAATCAAATTATCCATACCAAAAAGAAAAAAACCCATAAAACTTGTTGGTAAAGTTGTTCGTGTTGAACCTGCCAGACGGCATGGTCTATTTAATATTGCTGTTCAATTTTCAGAAATCACCTATGAAAACCGGAATCTTATTGACGAATTCTGCAATGACTTAAAAGAGCAAAAGAAAGAGCAACAAAAGGCAGAAGGTGACGATGATAACAATAAAGATTATCATATTTACATCTAGTTAAGAGGCTGTTAAAAAACGCACGTAACCGCACGGATATAGATTTCGGGATAATTTCAAGGCTTGACGATGAAGCAATATAGGTATATTACCGAGGAGGAATAACGCAGAAAGTACCCGAAAGATCCTTTTCGCCCTTCGGGTTGCGCGGGTTCTTCAACAGCCTCTCAATGAGGCTGTTACCCGTTTAGCTTATACACAATAGCTGTTATATTATCACCACCACCGTGGTTTAATGCTTCATGAATAAGCAAATCACATATTTCCTGAGAAGAACTTTTCTTTTGTAATAAAACAGATATATCCTTGTCCATTATCAAACCATGAAGACCGTCTGAAGAAAAAAGAAATACATCATCTTGAATCAAAGATTCCGACAGAAATAAAGGCTCAATTGGTCCACCGTTCAAACACTGGGTTAAGATATTCCTGTAACGATGAGAAAAAGCTTCTTCTTCATTCATTTCCCCAGCAAGCACCTGTTGAGCAACCCAGGAATGATCTACTGAAAGTCTTTGCAAATTCCGATTTCTCAACATATAACATCGACTGTCGCCAATATGCATAAGAAACATCTTCTTTTCAATGAATATACCGGCGGTCAGTGTTGTTCCCATACCTTCATATTCCGGATTCTGGTTAGCAAAATGACCAAGATCACGGTTAATATCAGCCATTTTCTCACCTAACAAGCCTAATAAACATTCTTCACTGTTTTCTGATTTCAATTCGGAAACAAACTTGTCAACTGCATCCGTTACGAACCGGCTGGCAACATCACCTGCACGATGGCCTCCCATACCGTCAGCTACAGCTAATAAAAGAACTTCCTTTCCACTATTGCTTAAAGCACTTTTTACAACACAAAGGCTGTCTTCATTTTTTTCCCGAACCCTGCCCTTATCTGTTGTAAAACCTATGTCAGTTTCCATTAATAAACTCCGTGTACTGGACCATACCCAAACTTCTAAAACGCTCAAAACTGTTAATAAAATGTGTTCCCTTCCAGTAAACTCTACCACAACATGAACATGCAGAATAACAATCCTGTGTTTCAAATACAAATGAGGGCACTTTTTCTTGTATATTTTCTTTTTCAACCCGGACCAAAATTTTATTACAAATCAAACACCGTGAAAATATTTCATCTATAGAAATATCCAGGTTAAAAAAATTAAATACACCCACAAGCTGCTTACCTAACAAATCATCGGTTACTACAAAACAATCAGTAATTGATTCTCTATCAGACAGACTTGTGTCACGAGTTAATACGATACGTTTTCTCTGCGTGCTATTGCAGCTAATTCTGCATCTTTAATACTATTGCAATACTTCGGCATCATAACCCGCTATTCGCATCCACCTGGCTAAACTGCCAAGCTGCATCATCACAAAGAAATCGAAGTTTATTCATTTTCTTCAACAGGTTTTACTGGAAGGGAAAATGAAATCACTGTACCTTTCCCTTCTTCACTTTCAACCTGAATTTTTCCGCCGTGTAATTGAATAATCTCTTTTGCAATAGGCAAACCCAAACCCGTTCCCTTGACCAGCATGGAAGTGGATGATGCCAAGTGATGATATTTTTCAAAAACCTTATCAAGATCTTTTAATGGAATGCCGATCCCGTTATCTTCAACTTTAAATAATACTAAATCCTTTCCCTCATCATCTGTTCCTCTGATAATAGACACATCAATTTTTCCGCCCTTATCTGTGAATTTTATTGAATTAGAAATCAAATTCACAAAAACCTGAATAATTCTGTCTCTGTCGACAATAATTGAATTGATATCCGGAGCTTCATGCAGGCGTAAGTCCAAAGACTTTGCATCTGCCCATGGCTTCATCTCGGCTATTGCATCACTAATGACATCTGCAATAATACATTCATCCTTTTTCAAAAGCATTTTTCCAGCTTCTATTTTGGATAGATCTAATAAGTCATTAACCATCCTGGTAAGCCTGTCTACACCTCTATCTGCAATTGAAAGATATCTCCGATGCTCTTCAGACATATTACCCAATACGCCATCAAGAAACAGGGATATCGTCTGTTTAAGCGAATTGAGAGGATTCCTGAGTTCGTGAGAAACATTTGTAATTATTTCATTCTTAAATTGATTAAGCTCCTTCTGTTTTGTCACATCATGCAGTACAGATACCATTCCGACCGTTTTACCATCCTGATTTTGAATAACTCCGGCAGATGCCCTAAGTGTCTTGCTGACGTCCGGATTACTTTGTATCTCAATTTCACCAGTCCACCCTGATGCATCTTCACTTTCCATATCCTTGAACAAAGTAATCATCTGTTCATTGTTAAGCTCTATTTCACTGTCAACCCCGCCCTTTTCCCCAAAACTAGAACCAAGAAGACCTTCAGCAGGTTTATTCATAAAAACAACTTTCCCGGCTTCATCGACAACAACAACACCATCAGCAACATTCTTAAGGATCAAATCCATACGCTCTTTATCTTGACTTATAATTTGGTTTTTTTTCTGAAGTTCATTTGTTGCATCATTTATGCGTTTTTCAAGAACTATTTCAAACTGTCCTGTCAAAGTTTCAAACAATTCTTTTGTCTTGTCAGAAGATTCAAAAGCCCCCTCCAGTGTTTTTCTAATTTCAGACACCAACGATTCACTTGATCCAGAATCAGTTTTATTGACATCAGGATGAATCTTATCAATCATATTTACTAACTGGGAATACTCGTGCCCGCTTATCTTTTTCTGAATAAGCTCTTCGTGCAGGAATGAAAGCATCTTTTCTCTTGAGGGAAAGCTATTAATAAAGTCAGATACAACTGTTTTTGTACTATCTGCAATACGCTGCTTTTTTAAAAATTCTTCAACAACAGCTGTCATCCTCATTTTATCTTTATAGTCACCCAAAATAGTAGAAATTTCCTCAGGAATATCATTATCTGTCTTTAGTTTGCCTAAATTTTTTAACAGTGTTTCTCCAAAAACATCCATTTTTTCTAAAAATTCTTGCGATTTTTTTATTGAAACTGACCCTTTATTAAGATATTCCTTTCCAATCTTGCAAATGTTTGACAATACTTCCTCTTTATTAAAGCTATCCTTCTCTTCTTTTACAGGCAAACCTATTGAAATACCGGCTCTTTCAGAAACTACCTTTGCAAGATTTTCAGGATCAATCAAAGCTTTCGATATCGATTTGGAAACCTCAGTCTCGGTTTCACCAGGTTTCCCTTCAAGAAATCTGTTTATCTGAACATCTGTTTCTTCTCCTTCAACCCCATCAGAAATAGAAATCTTTTTCCCTTTAGCTACACGTATGTAACGAGCTGTTTCTCCAACAATATGACTTATTTTCTTTTCTTCGAGTGAAACCTGCAGTCCTTTTTCCAAAAAACCAGACTCTGCAGGAAGGGAAACTATCCATATAAACGTCTCATACTCGCTTAATTCAATGCCTTTCAAAAAAGAGATTCCGGAAACTTTTGACTGCCTAAAAATATCTATAATATGTAT
>JAVCCS010000308.1 GCA_030765365.1 Candidatus Theseobacter exili | reverse complement strand
TGTTTTTTAATATGATCCTTAAGATTGCAGAATCATATGAAATCATTTGTTCCATTATTTCGTTTCCGTCAGAAAAAGAAAAAAACAGCAAATATTGAGCTGTCATTTCTTCACTTTCGGGTAATACCTGTGATTTAATATCACCTCCATTCATCGCCCTGTTAATAAGCTTGATATATTTAATAAGTGATATTGTTTTCTCAACTTCAGGCAACTGTTCGATGTATTTTTCAAGATCCTCAACCTTCTTCAGGTTGTCAGGTTTCAAAATAGCATCCTTTTCCCCGGCATTGATAATAAGGCTCAGGTGAGCCACTCCCGGAAGATTTTTATTAAAGACCTCGAAATCCTGCCTGACAAAGTTATCTTTTTTTAAATAGTGCATTACATTATTATTCAAATTTAAAGAAGCCATCCCTACTGCTGTAAAAATAAGAAGAAAAATCAATACACATACAACTGCCCAGCGTTTCCGCACAAGCATATGACCCATTCTTTTAATAAGTTGAATGAACCTTTCTTCTCTGAATAGTTTTGTTTCATCAATTTCGCTTAACATTTCGGGAGTTTTAAAAAAACTTAAAACTGCCGGTAGGACTATTAATACAGAAAAGGCGACAACCAACATTGCAAAAGACGCAAAATATCCGAATTCTTTTATACCTCTGAGAGGTGTGAAAACCATCGAAAAAAAACCGGCACAGGTTGTTATATTAGCAAGAAATAAAGGTTTCCAGGATCCTTGATAAGCAAATTCAACAGCCGCTTTACTATCATTTAATATCAAAGTCATCTTATGGTAATGATTTAAAAAATAAATAAAATAAGCACTTCCTACTGCCATAATAAGTATGGCTATCAAAGAAGATAAAACACTTAGAGGCTTTCCCAATAACGCCATTAACCCGAATGTCCATATGGTCGCAGCTATAATTCCTGTTACCGGTAGTACTACAGCAGTAATGAACATAGACAAGGAAAACTTGTTAAATCTTTTTGCAACCCAGCTAACATTCAGGTAATTTACAAAAGCAAGCCAGATAATAATAAGTGGGATTAAGTGCTTTAAGTCCTTAAGTATCATGGTTTGAGCTTCTATTTTCTGAACATGTACTCCTGCCAAATGCATTGAAAGACCTGCTGGAACATTTATTTCTTTTTGAAGATTCCTGATTCCTTTTAAAACAAAATCCAGCATTTTGTTATGTTCTCCATAAGACATATGAATATTAACTGAAGCCATCTTCATATCTTTGGAAATCAGATTTTTGAAAACCAGGGGATTTTCGGTAAGATTTCTCTTAAATTGTTCAATTTCACTTTCTGTTTCAGGAATATCTTCCATAATCGGAGCAACGTCAAGAGAACCTTCCTCACCCGTAATATTCCTTATATTTGTTATACTGACTGCCCTCTGCACTCCCTCTATCTTACCTACTTTATCTGTAAGTTCCTGAATCATCCTGAGGGCTTCCGGAGTCATAATGTTTTTTCCGCTGATACCTATAAAAAACATTTCTCTGGCATTAAAGACTTTTCGCATATCTTGACGAAACTGGCGGGCATCATCATTCAAAAGAAGCATTTTCCCTAAATCGAACTCAACTTTGAGATGGGGTAACTGCATTAAGAAAAAAACCGTAACGCCGATAAATACTGTAATAGTAATACTTCTGTATTTAATTATTTTTGATGCAAAATCATTCAAAACAATCGGAGAGAATAGACTCTGTCTCCTATAACCTCCCTAGTTGGAATCCATATGTATAGACCTCTTATATTCAAATATTATATATAGTAATTCAGCTTTTTCAATATTATTTATATCTACCTGTAGACCAATGTGTTACGTAGAAATAGCAAGCAGTTATATGTTAGAAAGTTTGTTAATGAAGTACTTCTTTTTTATCCTGTTGTTTGTTTCCTGCAGGTCAGAATCCTTTAAAACCAGTAAAACTCCGTTTTTGAAACGAAAAGAATGAAGTCCATTAACCGGATGCTTCATCGCTTCAGGAACATCCTCCAGACTTGCAATGGGACGATCGTTGACTTCTACAATAATTTTATTGGATAAATCCTGATAACCCAGATTCGCCTTGTCTGGAAGTACTCTATTAAGAATTACAAGTTTCTTTTTATCAGGCTTTGGAAATTCGCGTTCATTTATATAATAAAATAAAAACTCGGTATTTGCTCTTTTCTGCCAATCTTTCCCCCATGACTTAAGATAATCCAGTGTAAGCTCCTGAATAATAAGCCCTCCCTCAATACAGTAATCAGGCTGTTTATCAATTGTTATCATAGGGATAAGACCTTCACCGGACATAAATCTTTTTAGTACAAGCACTACCTTTTTAACTTGCCCTTCTCTTAATATTTCAGCTTCCATTTTATCGCCAGGACTTTTATCAGTTAACAGTAAAAGGAACGGCTGTCTGCCAAAATCTTTATCCAGGTAATAGCCATCATTATCTATAAGCACACCCTCCAATGACAATAAAACATCTCCACGCTTCAAAATAGCATCCGCTGAACCGCCGGGAATAATCCGAGTTATATAAATTCCTGTTTTGTCAGAAGGCATGGATAAATAGGAACGTAATGCTGAATCTTCGAGTTTCCAAAATTTAAAACCAGGATGAACAAAGCCATTATATTCGCCATCTTCAAGGTCGATGAGAAAATGTTCGATTACTGTATATGGAATTATGCCGGCTACCTGGTTTTTGCCATAAAACCAGGTTATTCCAAGCAATTTACCTGAAACAAAAACAGGCTCTCCCCACCCTCCACCTTTTCCCTGAAAGTTAATTGTTATTTCCATTCCAGGAAACTTGTTCCAACCATATTTATATCTCACAACTGAAACCCTGGAAATTTTTCCCGGCACAGAACGAACTTCATTAGAATGTTCAAAGATAATTGCTTCGGCAGGACCTTTTAATGGTAGTTTTTCCATAAATTCAACTGGCTGGAGGTTCTGAAAAAACTCTTTGTCATTAACAGAAAGAACGGCCAAGTTAGCATCATAATCAACAGCTAACAAATTTGCAGGTACTTTAGTTGACGATCCAGCTTTTTCAACCTCTATGAAAACATGATTTGCTACTACATCAGCGGTTGTTAAAATTGTTTGCTTATTTAATACACAGCCATATCCCGATTTTTTTCTGAAATCATTTTTTTTCCAGGGATTTTTTGCATTATATGACTGGTTTGAAACTCTAATTTTAACAACAGATTTTTCTGGCTCAAACTCAACTTGCTGAGCAAAAACAAAGGTGTATTGACCTAGTACAAAGACAGTTATTAATAAATAGATAAACCTATATACATAACTCATTTGCTCACCTCTCGATCATCTTCACCCAAATAAAACGGCTGTCTAATTCCATAAAGTTTAAATACCCGTTTATCGGCTTCATTGACCTGATCTAATCTAAAAATAACCGGAGGCCTGGAACCTTCAAATTCGATTATTTTATACGGGCCCGTTTCTTTTCCTAAAAGTTCAACAAAATTTTTGAAAGAATTAACTTCTTCTCCGTCCACGGCTTTAACCACACTGTTATCATATATTTCATAATATGTATTAATTGGATCGGGCAAACGTTTGAACATAACAACGATGTCTTTTTTTCTCTGGTAAAGGCTGCCTGACGAAAAAAAGTTGGTGTAATAGTACAAAAGCTTTTTATCAGCATTAAGCCTCCATTTATTATCCCAGGTTTTAAGGTATTCTCTCGATAATGGCTGAAAAGCCATTCCTGCATAAACGCAATACTTTGGACGCACATCGTATGAATTTTTGTAATCCTTTCCGCGATAGAAAGAAACAAGACTTATATCTTTTTGAGCTATCTCGCCATTTCGCATAAATGAAATTCTGATAGTATCTCCAACATATTTACGTTCAAGAATCTCTTCAAGAGGATAGGTTTCACCATCGACAATTATATTTCCATCATCATCCACAGGATATGAGTTTATCGCAATAAGAACATCCCCAGGCTCAAGGACGCCTCCGGCAGAACAATCTTTAAGTACATTGCAAATAAAAACCCCTGTTTCTTCCTGAGGCACACTGAAATAATCTTTCAATGCAGGATTAAACAAGTTGCGGTAATCTATACCCAGCTCCGGGTATTCATCGTACCTGCCATCTTCAATATCTTTAAGAAACCGCCTGATTACAGATGTCGGAATAATATAACCAACATTCTCACCTCTTGATAATGACTGAAAAGCTATTCCCACAAGTTTTCCGTCCTCAACAACCGGGCCACCGCTGGAACCGGGATTAATAGATGCATCTATTTGTAGAATAAGGTGACTGTCCAGGGCTGAATGCTGATAGGGCTGAAAATCCATACGCGAGACAACGCCCTCAGTAATAGCAATCCTCTTCCCGCCAATAGGATATCCGTAAGCAAGAACTTTAGAACGGAGTTCAGGGATTCCGCCAATCGGTAATGGATTTGTTTTGACAAAAAATGAATCATCTTCAACTTTTACAACAGCCAAATCGCAGTCATTACCGATATGAGAGACATGTCCAAGATAAGGCTTTGAATCCCCTTCACGGGTAACCTCTATGTACCTTGCGTCACAAACAACATGGGCATTGGTTAAAATTCTGTTACCGGAAATAATTGCGCCTGAACCACCTGAAGTCCTGAAAGGTTTCATTTCCCAGGGAATATCATAATTTGGACGCTGTGAAACTGTACGAATTTTTACAACTGACTGTTTAGGAATAGAAAAATCTGTTTTTTCCTGTGCAATTAATGGACTAAAACCGGGCAAAACAAAAACAATAATAAACCCTATTAAACGAAAAAATATTCCAGTATCTAACAAATTAATACCCTTATCCTTTTACACATATCACTGGTCGCACTCTCGCGACTTTCAGGTTTACTCCGGCTTTGTGCATTACACCTACAACACGGTTCACATCCTTATAAGCTCCAGGTGCTTCTTCAGCAACACTTGAAATGCTGTGCCCTTTCACTATAATACCTTTTTGTGCCAGCGAATGAATAATTTCTTTTCCATTCCAGCGTTTTTTTGCTTCATGCCGTGAAAGAGCTCGGCCGGCACCGTGAATGGTGCTGCCAAAAGTTTCTTCCATAGCCCTGGCTGTACCTTTAAGGATATATGAACTTGTCCCCATAGTCCCGCCTACAAAAACTGGTTGTCCAACTTTCTGGTATCTTTCCGGAACATCCGTACAGCCTGGACCAAAGGCACGTGTAACGCCTTTTCTGTGGACAAGAAGCTCCGTTTTACGTCCGTTTACAGTATGTGTTTCGATTTTGGCTGTATTATGGCCTACATCGTATAAAACCCTTATTGAATCTTCTGACGCTGACAAAACCCTGGCAAAACATTTTCTTGCAAGATGTCCCAGTACCTGCCTGTTCGCAAAAGCACAATTGATGCCGCCGTTAACAGCTGAAAGGTACCTTTGTCCTTCCTCACTTTTAATTGGAGCGCATACAAGTTCTCTTTCGCGGATAGGAATTTTGTACTTACGGCTGGCTTTTTCCAAGATAGGAAGGTAATCAGTTCCAATTTGATGCCCAAGCGCCCGGCTCCCGCAATGAATAGAAATCAAAACCTGATCTTTACATATTCCATACGCGTTAGCTGCCTCAGTATCGAATATTTCCTCAACGACCTGAACTTCCAAATAATGGTTGCCCGAGCCCAGAGTGCCTACCTGCCGAAATTGGCGCTGTTTTGCCTTATCACTTACATTCTCAGGTTTTGCACCCTTTATCGCCCCTTGTTCTTCACAATATTCAAGATCTTCTTCTTCACCGAATCCTTGATTAACAGCAAAAACAGCACCTTTTATTAACACCTTGTCAATATCTCGTTTTGAAAGTCTAATACTCCCGGTTGAACCTAATCCCGCGGGAATATCCCTATATAATGCGTTAGCGAGATCTTCTTTTTTCGGTGTAACATCTCCTATTGAGAGATCCGTTTTCATAACCCTGACACCGCAATTGCAGTCAAACCCGACGCCGGCTACACTTACAATACCTTCATCTACTGAAAAAGCTCCTACACCGCCAATGCAAAAACCATATCCAGGATGTATATCTGCCATAGCATATGAAGCCGTCATAATGCCTGGGAGGCAGGCAACATTCTTTACCTGCAAAAGCGCGTCCCATTCTTTAAGCGTATTCTTATTCCCTCTAAGGTGCCCTATTATCTCATCATCACCATATATTCTTCCGGGAACAAGCATATCTCCTTCCCTTGGGATTTCCCATAGTGTGTCGGAAAGCCTTTTAAGTGTTACTTCTTCACTCATTAATCAACATCCCAAAGTAAGGACACCAGCCCGTTAACATTATAAATCAACCACACATTGGGCTTCATAAAATCCGTCCTTAAGCTGACTAACCCGCAACCCGCAATATGTAGCGGCCTTGACTTCGTTTCCCAGGTTTTCTTTATCAAGGCAATCAGCAATATCCCCACCGGAAAGTACACTTGAAAGCCGATGATTTACTGAATCTATAATAACATTGTCACATTTTATGAACAAACAGCTGTTCAAATCCATTTGAGCAATTATTTCATTCAAAAATGCAATTAAAAGACCGGGAATATCTTCTGCCTCGCAAACAATTTCATACTGCTTATTAGCATTAAAAGCAGAATCGCCTTTAACCAGGTCAATCATTCCCATACCAACAGATTCAAATGCCTCCTCCAGGGTCTTACCTCGACCGACAATACCCATATCAGCTTCATGATCAAGATATTCATACCCGGTTTTAGTCATAGGAATACACATTAACCTAGTTTTTCAATTGTGAATTACAGCAATCCTTCATTTTTATACCATGCCGCAGTTCTGGCAATGCCTTCTGAAAGAGTTATCTTGGGATTGTATCCAAGCACTTTTTTTGCCTTGGAAATATCAAAGGCCCGGCTTTTTGTAAAAAAATCAACACGCCTTCTGTATATTGGCGGTTCTATGCCAAACGGCACACAAATTTTTTCACATACCGATCCAAGCATCTGAAACGGCTTTACAGGAAGGTGAATACGAGTCTCAGGCACATTCAATTCTTTTGCAATCATTCTGGAAAGATCATTTAACGATACATATTCATCACCTCCAAGTATAAACACTTCGCCAACGGCCTTATCAATCTTTGCACAAAGAATAAAGCCATCAGCCAAATCATCTACGTATACCGGATGATAAAAAACTTCTCCTTTCCCAAGAATAAAAAACCTTTTTCTGGCAATCATCCTAAACATCTTCAAAAGACGCATGTCTCCGGGCCCATAGATAGCAGCAGGACGAGCAACAGAAACAGCAAGACCTTTTTCCTTTCCGAAAGACAATGCAAGCTTTTCAGCTTCGCACTTGGTAATCTGATATATATCTCCGGGATTAAAAGAAGTTTTTTCATCAGCAGGAGGATTCTCAATATGTCCAAGCACACCTATTGTACTGCAATGAACAAATCTTTTAACCTTGTTCTCATTTGCAATTTCCAAAAGAGACCGGGTTCCTTCAAAATTAACTTTCCAGTAAGTTTCGTCCTGAACGCCCGCGGACCTGAAAAGCGCAGCAATGTTATATACAACATCTATTCCGTTCATCGCATTTTTAAGCGAATCCCTGTCGGTAATATCCCCCATAACAGGTTCAGCGCCATGCGCACCGACCTTATCCGCACCGTCCGTTGTCCGGGCCAAAGCCATTACGGTAATACCGGATTTCACCAGTTTTGAAACCAGAACTCCCCCAGCAAAGCCTGTCCCCCCAGTCACAAAAACTTTCATAATAACCCTTTCAACTATTCCAATGAACGTATTGTTCTTTTATATAAATTTATAACATTTCTCTTAAGAATTTTGATAGATATTCGACAGGAATTCCAAACAAATTTTTTCTGCGAATCCTGTCGCATCCGTTACAAGGATCCGTATCTGCAAACTTTCTTTCAATAAGTTTCTTTCGAATATCGGCAGCTTTATCTGATATCCACAAATCTTTAAGAGATGACGTTTTAACATTTCCAATAAACATTTTGCCAAAAAAATCCTGTGGACAAAGACATACCCTTCCATCAAAAAGAATCACCATAGCATACCATGGGAAAGTACATTTCAGCAGTTTGCCGGAATATCCTGTTTTTTCTGATGAAAGAGATCCTGCCCAGTTATGTTCTTTTCTGCGGATAATCTTGTCAGGTTTGTGTGATATCTGAGTATTCAGGATGACTTTTTCAGAATCATTACTCATAAGCAAAAGATGCACAATTGGTTTTTCCCTTCCCAAATCATCCCTTATGGCAAGAAAATCATTCAGATTTTCTAATACTTTATTCAAGTCTGATCCTGGACGCGTCTTCTCATATTCCTTTGAGTTCAATGAATCAATTGAAAAAGTTATTTGCTCCAAACCACTTTTAACAAGTCCAATCGACATCTCCCGGTTTAAAAGTACTCCATTTGTATGAATTCTTGTTTTTATACCTGCATCACTGGCATATTCCACCATTTTTGCGAGATCCGGATGAAGCAAAGGTTCTCCCCGGTGATGTAAATACGCATCCTGCCGTCCGGGATGTAACTGGTCAATAATGCTGCAAAAAAGAGAATAATCCATAAGACCATGGTCGTGCTTTTCCAACGTCCTGTTTAAACATAGAGGACATGCAAGATTGCATTTACTGCTTGTTTCTATCCATAAACGAACAGGATCGCCTGTGGGAAACAAAACCCCTCTTTTCCAATCCAGAAATGTTCTAAATAATTGATGAATTTTCATATTTGTTATTCAGCAATCAATCACAAAATCGGTAACGTATCAATGCCCAGCAGGCAGCAAATCCGTCCTTCCAGGTAATTTTTTTACCTTCAGAAAACTCCCTGCCTGCATACGATACAGGAACCTCGTAAATACGCACACCATCTTTAAGGATCTTTGCAGTTATCTCCGGTTCAAAGTCAAAACGGTTAGATTTAATATTAATAGACTTGATAATATCTGATTGAAAAAGTTTGTAGCAAGTCTCCATATCTGAAATTGTAGTGTTATATAATATATTTGTCATTAGGCTTAGAAATCTGTTCCCCAGCAAATGCCAAAAAAACATGTTCCTGTGTTCACCGGTAAAACGGGATCCATAAACCACCACAGCTTTATCCTTTTGAACAGGCGCAATAAGCTTGTGATAATCCTCCGGATCATATTCAAGGTCAGCATCCTGAATTACCGTATAATCACCCGTTATTTGTACAATACCTGTTTTTATGGCAGCCCCTTTCCCCCTGTTTTTTTCATGAAAAAGAACAATTAAAGAGGCATCTTCTTTTACCATTTTCTCAAGAATATCCCTGGTACCATCCGTTGAACTATCGTCAATAACAATAATTTCTTTTTCGTTATCAAGATTAACAAGTCGAACTCTTCTAATTATTTCTTCAATAGTAGCTCTTTCGTTATATACAGGTATAAGAACAGATAATTTTTTAATTTTCATATAATCCCCGCCTTGCTATTCATGTTTATTGACTATTGTTTCCAGCCGCTTGTCACTTTTTTTTGAAATTTCTTTTTGCAAATCAAACAAGAAAACTCCTTCACAATAAAGATCTCCTGCGCCCATATAATAAACCCTGAACTCAATCTCAGAATCTTTTTCCAGGGAAAAAGGAACCATATATAATTGGTAAATCCCCTCTTTTAAAACATCTTCTTTTCTAAGCAATCTCTCTTCGATAACAGTATTGCCTTTTGAAGAAGCTACTTCAATTTTTGCAACTGGCCCCCATCTTTGCATTTCTTCAATCTTGAGAACAAAAAAAGCTTTGTATTTTCCTTCTTTTAAATTAATGAAAGGTCCGAACATTAAAAAACCTGCTCCGTCTTCAGGAACAGCATGTATCACAAGCCCGGCAAAACTGCCTTTTTCATATACATTATTGCCGATTGTACTCCCGAACTTTTCATTCATGGGATTAAAAAACCAAAACTTTTCTTTTTGGTACAAAGATAAAACTCTGTTAATTTCATTACCTGTTTTTAAATACCATTTAAAAGTTTTTATACTTCCTAGTTGAATTAAAGATGCATCCCATTCAATGGTACCACCTTTCGAATCAGTAGTTTCAAAAGCTTCCGAAAGGCCCAAAGAAACAAGCTGTACATGTTGAGTATCCGGATTAATTACGGATACTTCAGCAATAATATTCTCACCTACAGCAGCAGTCTTATTTTCTTTTCTCACTTTTACAGGACTAATGATTGGCTCCAATTTTTCTGCTTTTTGAAAAATATTCACATCTCCCAGCATTGACGGAAAAGTACCCCATACTTTTTTGAACAACCACAATTCTGGAGAAACCGGAAAAACTGTAAAAGATTTTATTAAATCGAACTCCGTATTATTATCAAAAAGGGCTTTATAAAAACCCCACCTTTCAGGCAGAGAAAACCTTCGTAAAGATACTGACTTTAAATTGCCGAACGGATTTAGTATGTTAGGAACAAACTGTCTGTATTCTGTTTCATGAAGAATAAGAACATCGGGATCCTCTTCAATACATCCAGACCTCTTTTTAATAATATCTCTCAAAGCTGAGGCCCGATGAATGTAAGCATTTTTATTTTTAAACTCTGAATTATTCAAAATCCATTTGCGTGCTTTTTCTCTCGTATCCTGAACAAAAAACCACTCTGTACTCAATACATAGAACATCTGATAAATAACAATTATTGCAATAATAAACCTGAACCTGAGAAACCGGGCCAGGGCAATACCGCCGACCAAACATGCTGCGGGTAAAAATACCAGAAGTTCCCGTGTAAACGGCGGGCCTGTCAAGCAAAGAATAATACCGTGAATAAAAAGCGGTAGAAAAAAAATAATACCAAAAAGCTTTAAACTAACCTTTTTTGATAATAACGACTTAGCATCCTTTATAAAAAAACCGAAGCCCATCAGGAAAAGGCAAAAAGAAGCCAACCCGAGAACCAATGGTAACTGAATCAAAAACAGAAATGGATTCAGTTTTGCGCTGAACCTGCCGGAATTTAAATAAAGCATGAAATTTCTTTTTGAAACTGACCAAAGTGCAATCAAAAAATCCGGTTTTGCACTGCAAAAAATAAAAGCACCTGCCACAATAGTAAGAACACATACAAGCAAACGTACAGTCTTCCCCTTCTTTTCAAAGGCAAAAACCCCGGCAAAGACCGGAATCATCCCAATATAAAGCGCATTAGAAGCAATAACCGCACCGGCAAAAAAAGCTGAAAGATAAAGAAAATATTCTTTGTTTCTGAACAAAGAAAGCAAAACAAAATAAATTGATAAATAGTAAAAACAAACTGTGAAGCTTCCTGGTAAAACCATATGGCCATAAGTAACATGCAAACCAGAAACGGACAAAAGCAATGCTGAAGCTAAAGAAATCCTTTCATCTTCAAAAAGCAGTCTTGCTATAAGAAACAAAATCAAAATCGAAAACACACTGAACAGAAGAGAAAATATCCTGCCTGTAAAAAGAACTGATAAACCAGGAGTATTAAGGTCCACATTCATGGCTTTTATTGCAACGGCAAGAGGAACAATTGATCCGGGAAGTTCATCAGCAGCAAAAGATTCTCCCTTAGATAATTTAAATGCTGATTTAATTGCTTTATTTTCATCATAATTGTAAGAAACATCAGTGTTACTTATCCAGAAAAGCCCTGGAATGCGCAGCAATACCGCAAAAACAAAAATAGAAAAAAGAATAAAATATTTATTATTGGACACTTTCATTATGCAAATCTATCTCTTTTAATCTGGTGATGTTTCGATTAGTAATAAACCTTATTATCTATAACTGATGCAAAATGCTTTAAAAGAATAACAGAAATGTGTAACAAAAGGCTATCCGGAAATAAAGAAGATAAAAATATACCTGTAGAAAAATAGATTTACTAAAGCCAAAAACTTAACATCTTATTAAGAATTAAGGGAAAAATTCTTGGATAACAGTAAAGCAACAACTACTAATAGCTGCTTTTTTCAATAGGCTCAC
>JAVCCS010000252.1 GCA_030765365.1 Candidatus Theseobacter exili | reverse complement strand
CTGCTCCTTGTTTGTCAGAGATTTGAAGAGCTTTTACCGCACGAACAATCTCATCCATGTTTCTGCCAACTTCTTGTGGATAGTACATAATCAGACGCACTTTGCTTTCAGGATCTACAATAAATACTGCTCTCACAGTATTTGTGCCTTTGCCAGGATGCAACATACCAAGTTTCATGGCAACCGAATCATTGGCAGCAACGATTGGAAACTTGATTTCAATATCAAGTTCAGATTTAATCCACTGAACCCATTTGATGTGAGAAAATACCTGATCAATTGACATGCCGATTAATTTACAATCAAGCTTTTTAAATTCCTCATACCTTTTTTGAAAAGCTACGAATTCAGTTGTGCAAACAGGCGTGAAATCAGCAGGATGGCTAAACAATACAAACCATTTACCTTTCATATCGCCTGGGATATTCATAGGTCCATGTGTTGTCTGTACTTTCAGCTCAGGAAACTTATCTCCGAGTAACGGCATGTTTACTTTTGTCTCTTCCATTGTTCACTCTCCTTAATTTACCGCCAATTTTAATTTTTGTCAGTCATCCACACGGCGGTTTATCGTGGAAACCCAACGACAAAGCTCACCGGCAGCAACGCAAGCGAAGCGGAATTGCCGTCCGGTGCAGCACTTTGTTAGCCCTCCTTAAAAGCTAAAGCCACTCCATAATGAGTTTGGCCTAACTTTGCATAAAGCTCGTCGATAATCATGAGCAAGTCCAATAATATTTTGTCGTCCTTTTCATCGAAATTATTAAGCATGTCGCTTAAGGCCAAGTGATAAACCACTCCGCCAGTCACTTTAAACTCTACATTTGGAAAATACTTGTATATTGCATCAACTATTCGCTCGGAATCCGCAGCTTCCGAAGGATCATCTTCAATAAGTTTGTTTTTGTTTGGCCTTGATATAATCGTTGATAGAGAACCAGAACTTGTTCTTGGGTTAGTTAAGTATTTGCTATCCTCAAACACTTTTCTAATTCGTGTCGCAAACTCTAATTGCGCATCAGGCCATTGAAATCTTGATGCCCCAATAAAGTCGTCCATATAGAATAAACCGCCTGATCGAAGAACATTCTTGCTCCATTCCACCGCCTTATCTACATCAAGCATATGGTGAAGTGAATGGTTCCAATGCACAAAAATCATATTTTTCTTGGGGAGGAATGAGCTCAAACGCATCGCCATGGATAAAATTAATTCTATCTTCGAGAGATTGCTTTTGGGCCATTTCAATACCTTGCGCGATTCTAGCCTCGCTGTATTCATATAGATCAAATGTATTAACAACACCCTGGCGTATAAGATTCATTTCCTTATGCCCACTTCCTCCGCCTACGGAAATTCCTTTATTGAAAGGAATTTGGAATCTAGCCCGGGAGCGCACAAGTTCTATCAGTCCTTGCGATACCCCGGGAACGTCGTCACCACAAACAATCTTATTTATGTGTTTAAGGATAGGTCCGCTCTTCCAAAACCTAAGTTTTAGTTGAGAATTTGAAGTTTTTTTCGACCAATAGGCGCCGATAGTTTTTCGTATATCTTCCATGATAATCCATATTTGTTTGGGGCTAACTTCTTATTATGTAAATTATTACAATATCGAATTATTATACCCTTTTTGGGGTCTTCAGTCTAATCGAATTTGCGTCTCAAAAATGTTGGTACATCAAGATTATCAAAATCCTGAAACACATGGGGTCAGGCCTTGAATTGTGAGTTAAGCCTCGACACCCTTGTTTGTCTTTCATATTTCATGGTATAATTAAGGTGTACTTTTGAAAAGCAAAAGGGGCCTTGCCTTAAGAAATGGGAAAATAAAAAAGGTGTTAACAATATGTTTAACATACTGCTATCACCTTTGTTGCATGGTGCGCCCGGTAGGACTCGAACCTACGACCCTCGGATTAGAAGTCCGTATTATGGGGTATAACAGGACCCTGTTCTTACTCAGAGCTACTCTCTTTTACAGACACCGACTGGCCACATTATGGCCACAGCTGACAAGCAACTGAATAAACAATATATTAATTTATTTATTTCCCATCCCATGGATGTCGCCAATAAGTCCAATCAGAAGAACTTCTTCGTTTTAAATCGTCGTGTGTTTGATACATATTGATTATTTTTTCTGGTTTAAAGGGAATCTCACTAAAACCTTCAACTGCAATAATATAATTTGGATATAAAATTAAAACGCCTTCATACTTCTTGCCATTTTCAAGTTCTACTGTTGTAAAAGAAACATCCTGTTTATATTCTTTTAAAGGTTGTGCTTTTCTAAAAACCTTTTCAGGAACTAAATAATAATTATTCTCATTCATTTATAAAGGCTCCCATTCTCCAACAGATCCGGGGGGTAATCCATCTTTTATCCTAGTTTTCTCTTAAGTTGTTATATTGACTCAGGCCTCTATAATTTCGGTTATAAAATAAGCCATTTTGAAGAATCGAAATCATCAGGTTTTTGTAGATCTGTAACTTTAATATTTTTTATTTCTTTTGCATTAAAAGGAATTTTATCACAGCCATAAATACCTGAAATGTATGTACAACCCTCGATCAGTACGTTTTTATAAATAGTACCATTTATTGTTTCTATAGACACAATATGGTAACCCATTTTAGTTTCAGGAATTTCCTTTAGTTTACTAATATCTTTATCTGATAACTTTATTTTCATAAATCACCTCATTGTTTGACGTCAGAATCCATTGGACAGTTTCCATGATATAGTTAAGGTGTGCTTTTGAAAAGATCAAAGAATTGGCTTAAGAAGTTATATTTTGAAGAAATTGGGATCAGACCCTGAATTGTGAATTAAGCCCCGACACTGTTTGATTCCATTAAATCAATAATGATTCCAATAATAGTATGTCAACGTTAATTTTTTATTAATGTACTTAATAATATAGTGTTCCCTTACTCTTTTATCAGGCTCAGAAGTTTCTATATACCAGTACCAGGCATCCTTTCCTTTGGTATTTACATGTTTTTTTTCAAAGATATCCATTTTCTTCAAATCAATCTTTTTACTCTCATCCCACTTTACACTTTGAGGACTAAGGGATAAATCATATTTACTTTCATTAATGTCCATGAGCAACTTTAATGTTTCATCATAATTCAAACCCTTTTTCTCACCTATAAACACACTAAAATCACCCAAATCATAACGGATTGCAAGTGCTTTCCCGTACAAATAGACCCACCATTTCCCACATGTTTTATTAATCCTCGATTTTCTTTCTGTTAAATACTGCTCAAATCCAGGCTTGTCAGTTTGCAGTTTTTGTTTTTCATATTTATTCAGCCAGTCATCATTTCTTATATAAAGATCTTCTAATTCAAAGATTTTATCACCCACCTGTACAGATTTAAGATCAACTACAGCAGCCAAAACATCTATTGGATGACCTATAGGTACTATTTGTATACTTTCAACATTTTTATTCGTCGTTTCATGAATAAGTTTTAATAAATCATCTTTGTCTTCTTGAGAAATTGTTATTGATTTCGGTGTCTTTATGGATATTTCCTCACCACCCGCAACGCAACTGATAGAACAAAGAATCATCAACATAATAATTTTGCATAATGACTTCATAAATAATCCATCCTGTTTATTTTACAATTTCGCAACATTTGGGGTAAGACCTTGAATTGTGAATAAAGCCACGACACTGTTTGATTCCATTGAATCAATAATTATTCCATGTATATAGTATGTCAACGTTAATTTCTAATTAGACTAATAGTGATATTTTCATCATCTTTAACTGTTGATACATCTATTTTCTTTGCTAAGGGAAGGTACTCTTTATTTTTACTATTACGCAATTGCTCAACTTGTTCATCACTAAGCTTATATATTGGATCTTTTGAAAAATACTTTTTGCGGGCCAAAATTAATGATTCAATATTTTCACTCGACATAACTTTAATTTCAATAAACCGGCTACATTCTTCAAGGTTTGATTTGTAATCCATAATAAACATATTTTTGGCATTTGAAATTTCATCTTTCAGCTCTTCAATACTAAATGAAACGGTTCCATTCAAATCAGAAAACTTTGGACCAACATGGTAATTATTCTTTATCTTTGCAAAAAGTGTTAGCGATACAACCAAACCTTGAATTAGCTCACCGGTTCTTTGTTCTATAAATCTAAATATAATTTTTTGAGGAAATTCAATATTCATATTATTCATTTTTAATCTTACATTTTTTCAATAAGGCAATATGGTCTATCATAAGGAACACTTTCCCCATCTGCATCTTCTGCTACAGCAAAAGCTGTTCCTTGATCTATCATTTTTTTATAAGTTGAATCAACCCATGAAACTAATTTCAAAGAACTATTTTTGATTTGATTATTATTTAATTTTACTTCGTATAAAAATGGCATTTCTACCTCAAACAAAAATATTATATTTTCAAAAAAACCTATTTCGCTTTTTGAAACATATTCCATTCTTTAATATCTTTAGGATTTTTATCTTCCTCTGTCTGATATACCTGAATTATATCATTTACATCAAAGGGTAAGTGATCATGATTTTTAACTCCAATAATATCTGTATACATTAAAATAAGGATTTTGTATTTCTGCTTATTAATTAATTCTACAGTTGCAATCATTGCTCCATCTTTAAATTCATCAAAGTCTTTTGTTATACGTAAAAATTGGTCAGGAAGTTTATATTTGTATTTATATGGCATAGTTCACATCTTTGTTTGACGTTGGAATCTATTGGCCAGTTTCCATGATATAATCAAGGTGTACTTTTGAAAAGCAAAAGGAGCCTTAAGAAATGGAAAATGTCCGAAAGGTTTTGAGGACCTACACTAATACCTAAATCTAAGTCAATATTAAAATATTAAACAACGTCCCAAAAGTCTCAATAATGCAACAAAATAGGGTCTGACCATTCCATACAATTATCAATACTTCTCTATATATTCTTTCCAGGTCTTAGGATAAAGCTTTTTGATATGTTTAAGAGTATATTTATTAATCTTGGTATCCCGATAGTTTACACCTTGACGTTCAAATTCTTTTACAATCTCCATTTTTATTTTATATTTTTCTGAACCTAAAGGATAAATCCAGTTCCTCAATATAGATACTGGATAAAATTTTTCATTTGGATCTTCATTGCCATAAGATGCTCTTCTATAATAAGGTTCTGTTATATTTGCTTTCTTTTCAACAATCAAATAATGTGCATATTGCAAACCTTTCAATGTAGAATTTGATCCCATACCTAATGCTATCTTTGCTGCTGTTTCTCCCCTCTTTGTTTTATAGTTGAGATCAGCTCCTGATCCTACTAAAGCTTTTGTTTTTTCAATGCCACAAATAATTGAATTCATTAATGGACTGGTTCCAGGCTCTATAACAGTTTTTATTCCAGGACCATCACTACCGATATAATTCTTATTTGGATTTGCACCGTAATATAGCAATAACTTTACATATTTAGGATCTTTTTTGGCTTCATTATCTATCCAAGAAAATCCTGATGCTCGAAAAAGAGGAGTTTCTCCTTCACTTGTTGATGCTATATCCGGATCAGAGCCACATTTTAATAAGGCCTCGGCTGACTTATACTTTTCCATGCCTACGGACCATAACAACAATGTAGCACCGTATCCAGGGTCTTGATAGTTTAATAAATCCGGGTTTTCTTTTGCTATTTTTTCTATTACCTTGGTATCTTGGTCTTTTACAGCTAATGCTAATTCCCATACGGGAGTATCTTTGTAGATATTTATATTAGTAATCTTATATCCCGCTTTTTCTATTTCTTTTCCAATTAACTGACGAGAACATAATATTACAGTGAAAGCTATTACAAGAATGTTCAGTAAAACAAAAAATATTTTTTTACTCATTGTTTGCCTAACATAAAAAATTTCATTTAAATAGTCATTTTACACGAAAACAAAGATCGAGGGAAGGCGGGATACGAATGAATTCAGGGAACAGATTTTGTTGAAGGTTGGGATAGAAAGAACCACACAGCTGCCTTTATTCACCCTGTCCATTCGTCTTTTATAACGTTTGTATAGAAAGATTTTCTGTTTTTCAGGTTTTCTCTTCCGTTATATCGTTTGGTTCCGGAATTTCTTCTCCACCAGCTTTTTGCTTCTGCTGAGAATTTGGATATTCTAAGAGATAGAGGTGGATGAGATGTAATGTAGTCTCGTAATAAATCAGTTTTGTTATTTGTTTTTTCTTGTGAATAACGCAGTTTTTTGTACTCTTTCAGTTTTTCGAATGATTGCGCTGTAGCTGAAGGATTATATTCTGTTTTAAGCAATAACTTATAACTATATTCATCTGCTTCATTTTCCTGTGTTTTACTGAATACATGCCTAAAAAATAGCCGATTAAAAAAATCCGGTATCTTCCCTAGACTAGGCATATTGATTTTTTTTGCCGCTAACTGGTATTTAACAGCACTCACACAATGTCCACATTCTATATGCCCCATTTCATGTGCAAAAACAGAAGCCAGTTGGGCTTCTGTATCTAATGTGTTAAGCAAACCACTTGTGACAAGAATAATCCCTCCAGGTAATGCACAAGCATTCGGTACCTTGCTATCCAAAACAAAAACTTTGTATTTAAATTGTTTTTGTCCATTCTTCGAAAGATTCGCAATTATTTCATTAAGATATATATAATCTGGATCTTTTAAGTTGGTTTTTTTTACATAATACTTTGATAAAGATTCACCGAATTTTCTTTCATCTGAATCTGTTATTGGTAAAACTCTGGCAATTCCGCTGTCAATTGATTTGACAGGCTCCCCTATTACTTGTAATACAGGAACCAGTGACATCTTATATGGCGTTTTGTTTTTTTGTTATAGATTGCAGAAACCAACAGAACGCCCAATGCAATAATTACAACTAAAGAAATATATTTAACTATTTTCATCCAAGAACCGATCTTTATATTTTACGTACAAAGAATGCATTCCGAGCATTAGTATTCCTACACAAAGAAAAACAATTGCCCTTGTTAGTGTTGAAGATTTTGAAAGATCATAAAAGATCAAACGAACGATACAGCCTGCTAGTGCTGCAAGAGAAACGTAACGAAAAGATTTTTCTTTAAGAATTATACTTACTAGAAAAAATACAAAACACTCTGCGACCCACAATAAAGTCAATATTGATTTATCAAATGAAAAATACAGAAATACTGCAATACCTGTAAATAGCGGATAAAATATTGCTTGATTACGGTTTTTATTAATCCAGTTCACACTTGAAGAAAATGCATTTAGCGCTTTTGGAAAACAGTTTGTTTCAATAAAACCAAGCTTATAATAAACAATAAGAAATACTACCTGGAACAAAGTAGCAACACAGCCTAATACCCAGCTCTTTTCGAACCAGTTTATAACTATGTTGTTATATGTGCCTTTCAAAAATGCGACTTGAACAATTGAAATGTAATAAAAAAGCAAGGAATAAAAAACGGATCTTGGTACTTCCAATTTTTTAATTTTTCCCATTGCAAACAAAACAAAGGCGGCAATAATCCAAATTACTGGCTGCCATGTTTTATCAGCTTCAATTCCTACAGTTATAAGGGAAAACAGCAATATCAATTCAAGAAAAAGTGGCTGTATAAAAAACCAAGTTCCAGATATATTCTTTGAATCAGGCTTTTTAGAAAAACACCAATACCCCATTATTATCAGTGCAAGCATTTCAATTAATAATCTTATTCTAAAAACTCCTAAATAATCGTTAGATTGAAGATGTATAAGGAAGTGCCTGAATAAAAATGCGCATACAAGCAAATAACCCGTATGTAAAATGTAACGGTCAGGGAACCCAATCTTTTCAACTTTATCACCATACTTTTCACTTATCCATTTTGATACTTCAAGAGCCGGCAAAGATAACATCAACCACAGTACCCCAGGAATTAAGTTTGATATCGGATTGAAGATAAAATAAGTTAAAACCATTGTATGAATTACAAACAAATAAATGCCAATCCACCGCATAAAAACTCTCTGGGAAGGAATGTATGCATATTTAGCAGCTAATACTGCAACAAGATATAGAGGCAAACCTTTTATTAAAACAGAGGAAGGGTTATACCAGGCAAATTCTGATAACTGATGCCAGTTAATAAAATATGATCCAAGGATTAATATTAATGTTCCAATACTTAATCCAAGTGTTGAATACCTGTTTCTAATTAGTATTATAACACTTGTTATGACCGTAATAAGATAGGAGAAATATACAACCCCGTATAACTGAATATAAGCACATAACATTAAAACTCCCGAAAGCATTCCAAGAATCGAGCACCCCCCTGTTTTGTCAGTCATGACAATGTTTGTTGAGATAGAATCTAAAAGCAAATATTTCTTGTCTTTATTACGAACTAAACTTATATGCAGAAACAAAGTTGCAAAAGCGATAATAATTAACATTATTCCATGCTCAACAAGAATTTTCTGTGCATCTATATGATAATATTTAAAAGAAGCTACTATCAATATAACCGATGCTATATAAATAAAGGCTAGACTTATTCTAAATAACAGAATCTCTTTTTCATAAATCATCAGCTTTGCAAAAGCCAATGTTTCAAGGAAAATCAAAGCAATAATTATTATTAAATTTACGTCCCAAATGTAAAAAGAAAGGATACCTATTATAAACATAATCTGAGCTATAAGAGTATCCAGTAGATAAAGCCACTTAATATTCATTTTTCTAGCTTTTTTTGCTAGAAAATAGGCAGCAACAGCACCAAGAAAGATAGGAACAGTCTTCCACTTGAAATTCATATCGTGAAGTAATAATCCAACGCCGAAATAGAACCAGTTAACTATATGTACAAAACACGGCAAAGGTTCGAATTTTTCGCCGCTATAAATTTTTCTGTAATGAACAATTGCAGCAGCTAAACTGACCAGGATTGTTGTTGTTATACCTATATAATGATCCGTTGCATAAATACCGACATTTTTGATCTTAAAAAACCAGTACAAGTGGTAACAGAAGAATAAAGAAATTGTTACTAACAGATGGTAATCCCATTTTTCCCTATATGTTAAGGCAATACCAAATAGTGCAACGATTGCAGCAATTATAAATGTTGTTTGGTTTTGAGGAGCTATACTTAATGCTATCAAACTAAGTAAAACATGTAATGATGCAAAAACCTGTTTACCACCTGCATAAGCAAGAAATAAGTTAACAACGATTCCAAGAATCAAAACACACAAAGCATAAAACGGGTTGTGTATCCAGTGAAGACCTTTTATACCACCAGCACCCAAACAGGCAAAAAGAAATACTGAACCGCTTGCACTGCGAAGCCATAAAGCCAACTTTAACCACAACTCTCTTTTAGCTAGAAAACAGAACATTACAAAGAGAACAGCCGAAACTAATACCAGTAGAAAAAACCTATACATTTCCGACATATTTACAGCTGAATATATACCTAAAAAACCTACTCCAGTTACAAAAATCACAGTACCAATAAGCCCTGTCCAGTTTTCTAAAAACTGTTTCTCAATTTTACCCCAAAAAGCAGCCTTCGGTTTTTTGAACTTTTCACTTTTAAAGTCACTTCCTCTAACTTTTTCACGCTTTAAAACTTTCTCATCTAACCCAATCTTTGCTTTATCAAGTTCCTGTTGTAATGGTTCCTGAACAGATTGCTGATCAATGGCAGGCATTTTTTTGGCTGCGTACTTTTCTGCTTGAACAGTCTCTTCTTTTTCAGGTTTTTCAACCTGTGTTCCCTTTCCAACTCTAAGCTTTCTATCAAGCTCAAGAATACTATTGTCCAATTCTACTATTCTGTCTTCAAGGCGTGAGACTTTCTTCCAGAGTTTCCTTAGAATAAATATCAGGACTACTGCAATAATTATGTATATATTTAGCATTTCTTACCTTAATTTGTGTTTTTTTTACTCTCGAGTTCGCATTTTATAACAATATTTAAACATAACCAAAAGTTAGTTTAAGGTCTATGTTTAACTTCAGAATCTATAGGACAGTTTCCATGATATAATTAAGGTGTACTTTTGAAAAGAACAAAGGAATGGCATAAAAGTTCGATCTTGATATAGATTTAGGAAGTGTTTTTGTTTTGCCTGTTAAGTTATTATGTGCAGAACGACCCTAAATTTTTCCTTTCTTGGCTCTGAT
>JAVCCS010000045.1 GCA_030765365.1 Candidatus Theseobacter exili | reverse complement strand
TACTAAACGCATTAGCCATAAAATTTCCCTTACTCAACCTTGAACCCAGTATTTACAATAAAATACTGGAATTAACCTTTCTTCCCGGGTTTCATCACTGGTGCAAAATCCGGGTTAAATGAACCTGAAGAGATTATCATTTATATGCTGAAATGTCAACTGAGGTCTGGCATAAATTATTTTGACTGGAAGTATATTTCTCTTAACAAAGAAAGGGTCTTTCTTGTTGCCCCCTGGTTAGCCTGTACTATGTCTTTCGATTTCTTCCCAATAGCATCGCATTCTTTGGTATTCTTAATAAGACGAATCATTGTTTTTTCCAAATCCACGCCATCCTGAACCTGGATGACTGCACCTGATGCAAGAAACAGATCGCTAATATCCTTAAAATTTTCCATATGAGGTCCAAACAAAACAGGTTTACCAAGACTGGCTGGCTCCAATATATTCTGTCCTCCATTATGCAAAAGACTCTTACCAACAAAAACTATTGAAGCAAGAGCATATAGCTTTGACAATTCTCCCATAGTATCAAGCAAAATCATGTCTAAAGGAACCAAAGCCTTTCCTTTCAAAACTGATCTTTTAATACATGGAAGTCCTTTCTGTCTTATTAAGACCTCCACTTTCTTCCACCGTTCAGGATGTCGAGGAGCTATTATCAATCTTAATGATGGAAATAATTTTCTAAGTCGCTCCCAAATCTCCACTAATATAATTTCCTCTCCTTCATGTGTGCTTCCACATACCCAAACTATATCCTTATCACTAAAACCCATAAGATTTCTATAGTTTTCAATTTCATCTGAAGAAGCAGCCTGAAGAAGGGCAGTCTCATACTTAAGATTACCTGTCAGTTTTAATCGTGCTGGCCTCGCACCCAAAAATTTCAACCTATCCACGTCCTCAGTTGTCTGCGCAGTTATAATATCGATTCTGCTTAATAAAGGACTGACCAACCATTTAATAAAACGATATCTTATATATGATTTTTCAGAAACTCTGGCATTAATTAACGAAACAGGTATTGACCTGCTAAAAGCTGCACTTAGAAAATTTGGCCATATTTCTGTCTCAGTCAAGATGATAACAGATGGATGTATTACTTTAAGAGCGCGTGAAACGCTCCAAAAAAAATCTAAAGGAAAATAGAACACTGGTATTTTCCTGGAAATCTTTTTGCGTGCTATCAGATTACCGCTTAAAGTAGTTGTAGAAACTACAATTTGATTTGACGGATACTGCTTTTCAAGTCCTTCTATAAAAGGTAAAACACTCATTACCTCTCCAACAGAAACAGCATGAAGCCAAATTGTTTTTTTGTCAGAAAGAAAAATCCTGAATTGTTTTGGGTAAAAACCGAATCTTTGAAGAATGCCTGCCCTGTATTTACCATATTTGATCATTTTAAACACAAAAAATGGAATGCTAAGCAAAAATGCCAGTAAAAACAGCAGGTTATATATAATCAATCCTATCATTTGTAATATAGCTCTCCATAATATTAAACTCAGAATTTACAATAGAAGAACTGCCTCGGTTCTCATCTCTCTTGCAGCATCTGGCTTAACATACTTATTATCAAGTATACCTTTTTTTCTGAATTTTAAAATAATGAACATACTTTTTCAGAAAAAGCTCTTTTTATGCCCTCGGATGGGCTTTATTGTAAATCTGTTTCAGTCTTTCGGTCGTTAAATGTGTGTAAATCTGAGTTGTAGAAAGATTTTTATGACCAAGCAGTTCCTGAACACATCTTAAATCCGCACCTCCATCCAGCATATGTGTTGCAAATGAATGTCGGAAAGTGTGTGGAGTAATCTTTTTAAGTATTCCGACTTGCAGCTGATATTTTTTCAACAGTCGCTCTATACTTCTTGCAGAAAGTCTTCCTCCTCGAAGATTTTGAAAGACAGCCTTTTTATCACTGTCTGATTTCATTCTGACATGAGATCGTTGCGCACTTAAATATCGTTTCATCGCAGATATAGCAGGTTTACCCAAAGGCACTATTCTTTCCTTTTTCCCTTTACCAAAAACACGCATAACCTGGGCAGAAAAATCAACATGACTCACATCCAAACCTGTTAGCTCATTGACCCTGATGCCGGTGCTGTATAATACTTCTAATATAGCCCGGTCACGCAAATCTCCTAACCGGGTACCAGAAACGGATTCTATTAATGCATTTGCTTCCTGCATACTTAGAATATCTGGCAAACGCCTCCTGCTTTTAGGTGACAGAACTGCTTTCATAGGACTTTCGCGAATGTATCCTTCCCTTAGAAGATAATTGAAATAAGAACGAAGTGCCGCGAGTTTTCGCAAGACAGTGGTTCGAGCAAGTGCACTTTCCTGCAATAATGCTAAATAATGTCTTATAACATGTTCGTCAGGATTCTTTTTTCTAGACTCAGGAAGAGGACCTGGCGCCTCAAGAAAACTGATAAAATCAGAAAGATCCCGTCGGTAAGCAGAAATAGTATGAACTGAATAATTTCTTTGAATATCCAAATAACGAAGAAAATTATCTAACTGCTTTTTCACGATACGGTATCATCTTCTTTTCCATTATCAGTTTTCTCAGAAGATTTATTCAAATTTTTTAAGCTTGCAGAAGTAAACTTGCATTTCGGATAGCTGCTGCAGCCATAAAATGTTTTCCCTTTCTTCGACCGTCTTTCAACAAGAACTCCATCACATTTTTCTTCAGGACAGGAAACTCCTGTATCAATCGGTTTTGTACCCTTACATTTCGGAAAGGTAGAACATGCAAGAAATTTACCGTATCTTCCCACTCGCAGAACCATTGGAGAATTACATTCCGGACAGATTTCATCAGTCATAGTAGGCACATTTTTTACAGTGCTAACTGTTCGCGTTGCCTTGACGAGATCTATCATAAATCCAGAATAAAAACCTGCAATCATCTTTTTCCATTCAGCATTACCCTCTTCAATCCCATCAAGCTCACCTTCCATCTTTGCTGTAAAAGTAATGTCCAGAATATCTGGAAAATTCTCTACAAGCAGCTTTGTAACCGTTTTGCCAAGAAGCGACGGAGTAAGTTTGCCTTCATTTTTTACAACATACTCTCTGCGGAGAATGGTCTGTATAATAGGCGCATAAGTGCTTGGACGCCCAATATTTTTTTCTTCTAACATTCTAACCAGGCTGGCTTCATTATACCTTGGAGGGGGTTTTGTAAAATGCTGTTTTGGAATAACATCATTTTTCTGAAGTTTTTCTCCCTCTTGAAGTAGAGGAAGAGTTTTTGAAGGTGCATCATCGTCTTTTTCTTCTTCCTTCTGAACAGTAGGGGGAGCTTCTGCAATATAATAACCATCGAAAAGCATACGTGTTCCGGATGCCCTCAAGCCATAGGAGCCGGCACTTATCTGTACTTGTGTTTCCTCAAACCGTGCAGGATTCATCTGACAAGCGACAAACCTGTTCCATATCATTTGATATAGACGAAACTGCTCATCGTTAAGATAAGAACGTATAGCCTCCGGTGTAAGTTCCATAGAGGTAGGACGTATTGCCTCGTGTGCTCCCTGAGACCCTTTCTTCGAACGGTATCTATTGGGCGCAGGAGGTAAATATTCCTTACCATATTTTTTTTCTATATAACTTCTAACTTCTTTCTCTGCTTCAGAAGCTATCCTGAACGAATCAGTACGCATATAGGTTATTAAACCCATTGGTCCTTTATCTCCAAGTTCAACTCCCTCATATAACTGCTGGGCTATCCACATAGTTTTTTGCACAGAAAATCTTAAACGGTTTACTGCACTCTGCTGTAGACGGCTTGTAATAAAAGGAGGCGATGCTTTTTGCTTCTTCTCTTTTTTCTTAACCTGTTTGACCTGATAAGATACTTCCTGCAAAGAAGAGGCAATTTTATTTGCATCCTCAGAATTGCCAGGTTTCACTTTTTTTCCATCAACACTGTCCAACATTGCAATAAAACTATCTTTCTTTCCTTCTAACTTAGAAAGAAGCACTTTAATTGACCAGTATTCTTCAGGAACAAAGGCCAAAACCTCTTCCTCACGGTCACAAATTAAACGAACAGCAACGGACTGCACACGTCCTGCACTAAGCCCTTTACCAACCTTTTTCCATAAAAACGGACTGATCTTATAGCCTACAATTCTGTCTAAAATCCTTCTTGCCTGCTGTGAATTGACTTTTTGCATATCAATCTTACCAGGTTTCACAAAAGCCTTTTGAACAGCAGTGCGGGTTATCTCATTGAAAGTTACCCTTTTGATTTTTTCATTATCCACATTCAGGATTGAGGCCAGGTGCCAGGCAATCGCTTCTCCTTCTCTGTCAGGATCCGGAGCAAGATAAATAGCATCAGCATTTTTCGCAAGCTGCTTTAATTCTCCAACCAACTTTTTTCTGCCAGAAAGAACGACATATTTAGGTTCAAACTCACGGTCAACATTAATACCCAACTCTTTCTCAGGTAAGTCTCTAATATGTCCCATAGAGGCTTTAACCTTATACTGATTGCCAATAAATTTATTAATAGTTTTAGCTTTAGCAGGTGATTCTACAATTACAAGTGATTTGCCTTTTTCTTTTTTATCGCTCACATCTCTTTCCTTTACATCTGTTCAGTTAAAGCTTTTATAAATCTCATTCCAGGTAATTTTCTTACAAAACGTTTCATCTCTAAACATAGAAGAGTTCTGGAAATTACAGCCGCTTCCATTCCTGTTCTATAAATTAAGTCTTCTACTCCTACAGGTTCTTTTCCCAACTCACTCCATACGACTTTTTCAGATTCACCAAGACTATTACAAAGCATTTCACTAACCGGTGAACTCGGTATTTCATGAGGACAGCTAAACTGAAATTCATCCAGAATATCTTCAATACCCTCCAATAGTCTGGCACCCTGACGAATAAGTTCGTGCGGCCCGCGCGATAACGGCGAATCTACTCTTCCAGGCACTGCGAAAACAGTTCTTCCCTGGTCCAAAGCTTGTTTTGCCGTGATTAATGAACCGCTTCGCAACCTGGCTTCGACAACAACAACACCCAGACTGCAACCGCTTATTAATCTGTTTCTGCGTGGAAAGTTAACAGGAAATGCTTCAGTATTCAAAGGAAATTCTGAAACAATAGCTCCAGAACCTGAAATTTCTGCAGCAAGTTTTCTATTTTCAGAAGGATAAAGCCTTGCATGGCCACTTCCAATAAAGGCTATTGTTTGACCTTTTGACGTAATAGCTCCCTTATGAGCAGCAGTATCAATTCCCCTTGCCAGGCCACTGATTACACAAAACCCCATAGAAACCAGCTGACTTGAAATTTTCTTTGCAACTTCAACCCCATAAATTGAACTCTGACGAGCTCCTACAACCGCAACAGCCGGCTCTATATGCTTTAATGATCCGGAGACATACAATAATGGAGGAGGATCATGAATCTGGTGAAGCAACTGTGGATACTCACTATCTTCGGAAGTGACAATACGTACTCCCATCTCCTGAGCTTTTTTAAATTCTGATTCAGCTGCACCGTTATGAAATATTTTTACTGCCTCATTGAAAATATCTAAAGAAACACGCGTTCGGCTCTCAAGATCCGCAGGATCTGTCTCAAAGACAGTTGATGCACTGCCATAAACATCAATTAGTTTGTTTATGGAACGCGGGCCTATCCCAGATACAAGATTTAAAGCGATTCTACTAAGTATTTCCTTTTGAGCGCTCATTCAAATAGCTCCAATTGTTTTCCTTTCAAACAATCATAACGTTTTAGCAAACGCAGTATCTGCAGAATATCACTTTCTATATAATTCCTGTTTATTTCAGATTCTTCAGCAAGCTCCATTAAAAGAGTCCTGAATTCCAGAACATGAGTAACATTTCTTTGAATCAGCATCTGAATACTCCGTTCACGAATCTGCTCTCTTTGCGGCAACATAGGAACTACAAGAATTCGTTTAAAATCCAATCCGTTAAAAAAAGTTTTTGAAACTCTTTTCTCATTCAATTCAACAAAATTAAATATTTGTGGAAAAGAAACAAGAACGGACGGGCTAAATACATCTGTATGCCATCCTCTTATCCCAACAATGGCTCTAGATACCCCGCAAGTAGATATACCGTCCAAAACAAAGGGAAGTGAATCATCTTCATAGACATTATTATTAGGATTCCAGCAAGCAAGGTCAATAGCTGCCATTTCATCTTTTTCTGCTCCTGTAAGAACAAATTTTTTAAGCAGCCGCACAAAAAAAGCTTTATGTTCCAAGTACTCTCTAACAACTTCAACGTTAATACTTGCCATTTCTCGTCCCGTTAATTCATCTACATTAGAGAAAACACAACATCCCTAACTGTTTTTTCAGTAACTTCATCTGTAACAAATACTTCGCCAATCTTGCGTATAAGAACAAACCGTAAAATGCCATTTTGACTCTTTTTATCAGCTTTCATGTGTTCCATTACTACCTCAACATCCACATCAGGTATCCTGTCAGGCAAACCCGCATCCTTTATGACTGATTCGATAAGACTAATCTCTGAAGAATCTGCAAAACCCATACATTCTGCAATGCGACCGGCCGCAATCATTCCTATTGCTACAGCTTGACCATGAGTTAATCCACTGTAACCGCAAGCTGCCTCAACCGCATGTCCAATTGTATGACCGTAATTTAAAATCGCTCTGCGCCCGCCTTCCTTTTCATCTTCAGAAACAACCTCAGCTTTAATAGAAGCTGAAGAACATACAATTCCAGTTAAAAATGGTTCCTTAAGTGCCAAAATATTTTTTATTTCATTTTTCAACAATCCAAAAAGTTCAGGATCGGAAATCACGCCATATTTAATCACTTCAGCTATGCCGGAAAGAAAATCTCCTTTATCAAGCGTAGAAAGCACATCAGGATCAATCAGAACTGCTTCAGGTTGATGAAAAGCGCCAACTAAATTCTTACCTTCAGGAAGATTTACACTGGTTTTCCCTCCGATGCTTGCATCCACTTGAGCTAAGAGAGTTGTAGGGACCTGAATAAACTTTATGCCACGCATAAAAGTAGCCGCAGCAAAACCGGAAATATCTCCAACCACACCTCCTCCAAGAGCCAATACCCATGATGTTCTGTCCATTCCGTGTTCAAGAAATTCGCGCCAAAGTTTTTCGAGCCACAAAACAGTTTTTGCCTCTTCTCCATCAGGAACTGTAATTTTTTTAACATTAAAACCAGCATTTCTAAGTGAATCTTCGACTCTTTCGCCATATATTCGCGTAACAGTTCTGTCTGAAACCAAGGCACAACTTTTACTCATACCTACGGAATCAGCATAAACTCCAACATTATTAATAAGACCATTTTTAATCCTGATATCATAGCTCGACATACCTAAGTCCACTGAAATGGATTTCACATTAACACCTGATTCTTTCTGGCATCTTCTTCATACATATCAGCAATACAATCCACGACTTCCATGACTGTAAGACCGTCTGTTAATATACTGTAAGGTATTTTATCGTAATATTGTTTTCTGTCTCTAAGAATACATTTGATCTTTTCCAGGGGATTCTCAACCTCAAGCAAAGGTCTATGAGATTCATTGCAGGTACGTTTGAATATCTCTTCCGGCAATGCCTTGAGACATACACAAAAACCGTTTTGGTTCAGCAATTCTATGTTTCCGGGATTCAGGACAACGCCTCCGCCTGTAGAAATAATCAGATCCTCCTTATTTGAAAGATCTTCTATAAGTTCTCTCTCTTTTCCTCGAAAATAGGATTCTCCCTTTGAATCAAATATCATTGAAATTGACATGCCTTCCTGTTTTTCTATCCACTCATCCATTTCAACGATTATTTTTCCAAATCGTTTAGAAAGAATTTTGCTTACTTCTGTTTTACCTGTCCCCATAAAACCGAAAAGAACAATATTTGATTTCTCTGGCACAATTAAATTCCTATAACCTTCATAATTTTTTAATAACCTAAAATTCCTTAAGACTTTCCAGATATCCGCTATAGTTTCTTTCGGTTTCTTTAACCGAGTCACCGCCAAATTTTTCAAGGAATACCCTGGCAAGTTCAAATCCGACAACTGCCTCTGCAACAACTGATGCTGCAGGAACAGCACAAACATCTGCTCTTTCAACGCATGCGGATTCTTTTGTGCGTGTTTGCAAATCAACCGATTCGAGCGGTTTTTTCATAGTAGGAATTGGTTTCATTGCTGCTTTTAAAACAACATCCTCACCATTAGACATGCCTCCTTCCAGCCCACCGGCATTATTAGACGGACGTATATAGCGAAAGAATTTCCCCTTTCCAATTTGAATAGGGTCATGCATTTCTGATCCCTTCAATGAAGCGGAACAAAAACCCGCTCCGATTTCTACACCTTTTATAGCTTGAATGCTCATCAAAGCCGCAGCCAGCCTTGCATCAAGTTTCTGGTCCCACTGTACATGGCTTCCAAGCCCGGGAGGAACCCCTTCGCATATTACTTCAAATATTCCTCCGAGACTGTCGCCTGATTCACCAGATTTATCAATTAACTCTTTTATAGCCTTCTCAGAATTGATATCCGCACATTTTAATTCAGAAGCTTTAATAAGTTTTCGTATAGATTTAATATCCTTAGTTTCAGTAGAACATTTAATGTCACCTATTTGAACCACATGACCTAGAATATCTATTCCGAATCTTTTCAAAAACACCTTACAAACAGCACCTGCAGCTACTCTTGCAGCAGTTTCTCTGGCACTTGAGCGTTCAAGTATAGTTCTACAGTCCAATACGCCGTATTTAGCTGCCCCAGCTAAATCGGCGTGTCCGGGACGAGGCCTTGTAACAGGCGGCAGACTATCTATTGAATGATCTTTGTTTGGAATCCATAAAGTTAAAGGACTCCCTATTGTTTCACCTTTATACATTCCGGTAATAAAGCTAACTCTGTCAGCTTCAATTTTCATTCTACCGCCGCGTCCGTACCCCTGTTGTCTTCTAGAAAGGTCCTTGTTGATTTCTAACTCATTTACGGACAATCCTGCAGGCAAACCCTCCAAAATCGCAAGGACAGCCTCACCATGGGATTCACCAGCCGTCATTAATCTGAGCATCCGCCCTCTCCTTTACATTGAAAATTTATCCAAAAATCCATTTCAAATACAGTTTAAATATATCCTGTCCCCATAACAAAGCAACAACAGCGCCTGCAGACAAATACGGGCCAAATGGTATTTTGTTTCCCATTTTAACCTTCCCGGTAATAAGTAGGAAAAAACTAACTACTGCTCCAAGAATCGAACCGGCAAAAAGTGAAAAAAATGCCATTTGCCAACCTAAAAATGCGCCTACCATTCCAAGCAGTTTAACATCCCCCATACCCATGGCATCTTTCTTAAAAACCCATGTTCCAATCACACCAAGAAGATATAAACTGCCACTTCCTACAATAAGTCCTAATAGAGAAAGCCCCAATCCACGAATATGGCTTGAAGTTCCATGCAGTTCAGGTAAAAGAAACGATGCTATAACTGCAATAAATGCGCCACCATAACTAATCTCGTTAGGTATGATCTGAAAATCAAAATCGATAAAGGTTACAACAATCAATGAACATATAAATGCAGCTTTCAGTAGAAAAACCGGTATAGATCCTCCACTTGTTGTATACAATAAAGCCAAATAAGCAAAAACCAGTGCTGTCAGCAATTCCACAAAAAAATATCTAAAACTTATTGGATTGCCGCAATGCCGGCATTTGCATCTAAGTAGACAGTAACTAAAGAGAGGAATGTTTTCAAACCAGGCAATCTGGTGACCGCATTTAGGACAAAAAGAACGGGGAAGTACAAGAGACTTCTCTAATGGAAGCCTGTATATACACACGTTCATAAAACTTCCGATTGCGGCTCCAAAAATAAAAGCAATAATAACAATTAATGTTTCAGGGCTTATCATGTCTAATGCTCCCGTACACCTGCTTTTCCAGTGCAAATCTCATAATTTCTCTTGGAGCTTCTTTTCCTGTCCATCGTTCAAAAGCACGTACGCCCTGGCCCCAAAGCATTCCAAGCCCATTAACTACTTTACATCCTTGTACATGTGCTTCACGCATTAAAACTGTTTCAGGAGGATTATAAACAAGATCCATTACTGCAACATGCTCATTCAACCTGCTTGTTTCAAAACACGGTTTTTTGCTGTTATCCAAACCTGTGCCTGTTGCATCAACAACTATATCCGAAAACTCTAAAGCATCAGTCGATTCCTTGTCCCCGGGAAAACAAGCAGAAACACGGCATTGACCTGCACGTTGAAGTCTCTCACATAGTGAATCAAGTTTGTCTTTATCAATATCTGTAACGACAATCTGGTCGAGTCCGGCCAATACTGCCTGAACAGCAACAGCACTACCTGCGCCACCTGCCCCAAATAAACACATTTTTTTATTCTTAAGGCTCATTTTAAGGTCTTCATCTACAGCTTCCAAAAAACCCTCACCATCTGTATTATGACCAATTAAACGGTTTCCAGTATCCCAAAAAAGGGTATTAACAGCCCCTATTAATTCAGCTTCCGAAGTTAATCCGTCCAAATATTGAATTACTGACTGCTTGTGGGGAACGGTTACATTTGCCCCCTTAGCACCTAGTGCTCTAAGTCCCTCAACCGCTGTTTTAAGATTTTCAGGACAAACCTGTAATGGAAGATAAACCCAATTAAGACCTAGCGCTGCAAATCCGGCATTTTGCATTGCCGGTGAGGCAGTATGATGAACCGGGTAACCTAAAAGACCAAGAAAACCCGTTTGACCGGTAATTTTCATAATGAATAGCCTTTCCAAAGCGCGGATTATAATCTGAAAATATTTGATTAAAGACCAGGAATACCGTCTCTTCTTTCTTCCAGGAAAAGATACCTGTTTATAGCATTAAGATAAGCGTTCGCACTGGCAACAAGTATATCGGTAGATGTCCCTTTACCCACAACAAGACGATTGTTCAATGCAACTTTCACAACAACCTCACCCAGTGCATCCTTACCTCCGGTTACCGCTTTTAGAGAATAATCTTTCAGTTTCCCTGAAAGCTTTGTTATTCTGTCTATAGCCTTGTAGGAAGCATCAACAGGACCATCTCCTGTCGCAGCATCTTCCAATATCTTGCCATCCCGTTTCAGACGTACTGTAGCTGTAGGGACAGTTTTATCACCGGTGCAGATATTAATATATTCCATCTCAAACACAGCAGGAATTGTTGACAGATCTTCTTCAATAAGGGCAACAAGATCCTCGTCATAAATAGTTTTCTTTTTATCAGCAAGAACCTTAAACCGGTCAAAAGCTCTGTTAACTTCATCAGCATCAAGATCAAAGCCCAGATGTTCCAGCCGGTCCCTGAATGCATGACGCCCTGAATGCTTGCCTAAAACAAGTTTGCTTTCCTGAACGCCAACATCCTCGGGCCTCATAATTTCATAAGTAGACTGTTTCTTCAGAACTCCATCCTGGTGAATGCCTGCTTCATGTGCAAAAGCATTTTCCCCAACAATTGCCTTATTCGGCTGAACAACAATCCCGGTAAGATTACTGACCAACCTGCTGGTTTTCATAATTTGCCTGGAATCAATCCCGGTTGTGAAACTCTTATAAAGATCATCCCGCGTTTTAAGAATCATTACAATTTCTTCAAGGGAAGCATTGCCGGCACGCTCGCCAATACCGTTTATTGTACATTCCAGCTGTCTCGCTCCATTGAGTATTGCACTTATCGAATTTGCAACCCCAAGACCTAAATCATTATGACAGTGAACACTGATAACAGCCTGATTAATATTTGATACTGTTTTATTTAAATACGCTATCAGCTTTCCAAACTCTTCAGGAGTTGAATAGCCGACTGTATCAGGAATATTCACGGTAGAAGCACCTGCATCAATTACAGCCTCAACAACTTTTACCAGAAATTCGGGGTCACTTCTGGAAGCATCTTCAGGAGAAAATTCGACATCCTTAACATATTTTTTTGCAAGTTTAACTCCCTCAACAGCCTGACGAAGAATCTCAGCTTCAGCTTTTTTAAGCTTGTATTCCATATGAATTTTGCTTGTTGCTAAAAACACGTGTATCCGCGAACGCTCAGCTTTTTTTAACGCTTCTGCTGCTGCAACAATATCCTTTTCCATACACCTGGCCAAGCCAACAATAATCGGACCGCGTATTTCATTGGCTATTGCCTGGACTGCCTCAAAATCACCTGGTGATGCAATAGGAAAACCTGCCTCAATTGCATCAACCTTCAGACGCACCAGCTGCCTGGCAACCTCCATTTTTTCCCTGAGGTTCATACTTGCCCCGGGTGACTGCTCTCCATCCCTCAATGTAGTATCAAATACCAGAATCTGCTCAGACATTTTACAATACCTTCTTTAAGAGGATTTTCATCCAATCCATTTCATCATTTTTCTCAATTCAGAACCAACCTCTTCAATCATATGTTCCCGCCCATCACGTGCCAATGCATTGAAAACCGGTCTGCGAGCCTGATTCTCCAGAATCCACTCACGGGCAAATTCCCCACTCTGAATCTCGCTTAATATAACTGCCATCTCATCACGCACATCATCATTAATAATCCTTGGACCACGTGTAAGATCTCCATATTCTGCAGTATCACTTATGGAATGGCGCATACCGCTTATTCCCTTTTCATACATCAAATCAACAATAAGCTTAAGCTCATGAAAACACTCAAAATAGGCAATTTCCGGTTGATACCCAGCTTCGACAAGTGTCTCAAAACCGGCTCTCACCAATTCTGTTACTCCGCC
>JAVCCS010000016.1 GCA_030765365.1 Candidatus Theseobacter exili | reverse complement strand
TTTTCTTCTGGATCATATATATAACCGCAAACTAAACAAACAAATTTTTTCATCTCAAACCCTCCTATTATTTTTAATTCTAATAACTATTAATTTGATACTCATATTAATATAAATTATTTTCAATTCAAGGAGTATTCTTTCTAATACTATTATAGTATTAGTATATATAAAGACAACTACTTTATTTCTTTTTTTATTGTGTTAATAAAGTTATGAAAATTATCTTTAAGACTTGGTGATATTTCAGTGCCTTCGCCTATATATTCAGGCTGTATACCGAAAATAACAATGTCATCCGGACATTCATTCAAGCTTTTCGAAAGCTCTATTGTATTTAGCAAATCACCCTCGTGCAAAGATTGATTATATATCACCTTTTCAGATTTAACGTCTTCCGGAGTAAACCTGACAATTGTACCAGGGTCCTTATCCATAAAAGCACAATCAATAAACACAGCTTTCTTTTTTCCAGCAATAACATGTAAACAACGAAAGCAGGAAGTCCCCATATCCAGAAACAGAGTATCTTTGTGATAATTTTTATTTTTGGAAAGCTCATTAAGCAGCAATACTCCTATGCCTTCATCAGACATAAGAGTATTGCCAAGACCAATAATAACATTGTTTGAGACTGAATTCATTTAAACAAATTTTACATCCAGATAATGTGTGGAACATGAAATACAGGGATCATAAGACCTGACAAGCATCTCAAGAAGCAGTTCTATTTCTTTTGGATCTCTATCTATAATTTGTGGAACAAGAGATTCAAAATCTTTTTGAATATTTGCATGGTTCTGATTCGTAGGAATAACCATATTTGCTTTAACACAGTTACCCTTTTTGTCCAGTTCATATCTGTGGAAAAGAATTCCACGCGGAGCTTCGACACATCCGACACCATTACCTTCTCTTGGCTCAACATTCAGCTTTTCAGGTTTAATACCGCTTGTTAATAGCTCATCGATCAACTGAAGACTGTGCTCAACAACCTGAACACATTCAATAACCTGTGCAACATTGTTTAAATAAGGATTAAAAATACCAGGTTTTAGGCCAAACGAATCAGCCACACTTTTTGCCAATGGCAGAAGTTTGTCATAATTCAGATTAAACCTTGCCAATGCTCCCACTGCATAAGATTCTCTATGCCACTTTGCCCATTTAGCAGTCGATTGTGAAGAAACATATTCGTTTACAACATCTTCAAATTTTTGAACAGGAATTACATCTTTAAAATCTGTACTGCCTATATTCCCATGGTAAAACGCATAAGGACCGACTGAGTCAACAAGGGAAATATATTCAGTTTCCCTAATAAAACCGGGAAGTTTATCTGCCAGGGACAGAACAACTTCAGCTAAAGATTTCAACCTTGGCACTGCACCTTCCAGCTCAGCTTTTAACTCTCTCAACTTGTTTTCTGAAGGAAATTTTGAAAAGCCGCCGGGTTTTATAGTAATAGGATGTGTTATTCTACCGGCAATATCTTCAGTCCATTGATTAGCAATTCTATGCAGAGCAATAATATTTTTAACAACGTCCGGATGCGAGGCAACTAAAGGAACAACAGATTTTTGTCCCAATAAATCCGGTGCTACCAAATATCCGACATGTAAGATATGACTTTGCATCTGCTCTGAATAATGCATTAAAAGTCTTACTTTGTCACTTTGCTCAGACACCTGAACATTCATAGCATCCTCAATAGCTTTTATTGCAGCCAAGGAGTGAGAGACAGAACAAATACCGCAAATTCTGCTTACAATCGACTGAATATCCTCAAAACTCCGGCCGCGAACCATTGCCTCAAAAAAACGCGGTGCTTCCGGCACCTGCCACTCAACTTTTTCAATAGTTCCGTCACTCGCTTTCACAGCAATATTGCCGTGTCCTTCAACACGAGTAACATGATGTACATTAATATCAATTACTTTAGACATTTGTCGGCTCCTGTTTACTGTTGAACAAAAGCATACGTTCTTTAAGATCTTCGATCGTTTTTCCGTACTGCTCCATTATATCTTTAGCCGCATTAACATTTGGATTGTCAACAAATCCGCGGCAACCATAACACCATGATTCCCCAGTGGGACATACTGCACCACAACCAGCCCTGGTAATAGGTCCCAAGCATATTTCATTATATTCAAATCTACACACATTTTCTTTAAGCTTGCATTCTACACATACAGAATGAGTAGGTATTTCTGGCGTTTTGCCTAAAGCAAGACAACGAATTATGTAAGCAAATTCTTTTATATTAATGGGACAACCCGGCACTACAAAATCCACCTTGACAACCTCACCAACAGCTTTTGTCATATACGTATCCAGATGTGGCATATTTGCCGATTCGCCATAAACACATTTCTTAACATCATCCAGATCGAAATTATTTTTTATTTTGTTAACACCACCGATTACAGCACATGCTCCAAGCGCAATTAGAATTTTTGCATTATTTCGGATTTCCTTAATGCGTTCCTCGTCTTCCATCCTGGTAATGGAACCTTCAATAATAGCTATGTCGTATTCCCCCTTTTCAGACATAGCTTCACGCCATTCTACAGGCTCCACTATAGAAATAAGATCAAGTATTTCCTCTTCCATATTTACTATCTGTAGCTGGCATCCCTCACAACATGCAAAATCAAATATAGCAACTTTTGGTTTACTCATCAGATGGCCTCCCTCACTTCTGCCACGTCTGCAAATCGAAAAACAGGCCCGTCAACACACGTATAAAGCCCGTTAATCTGACAATGACCGCATTTACCGACACCGCATTTCATGCGGCGTTCCAAAGAAACATATACATTTTCATCAGCCATTCCAAGTTTTTCAAGCTCAAGAATTACAAACTTGTACATAATGGGAGGGCCGCAAATAATAGTAACTGTATTTGCCGGATTAATTGAAATTTTTGGAAACAAAGTTGTAATAACACCAATATTTCCAGTCCAGGTTTCATCTTTTCTGTCTACAGTTTCAATAAAAGTAATATCATCACGAGACTTCCATTTATTGATATCATCAAGAAAAAGCCTTTCAGAAGGAGATTTAGTCCCGACAAGAATAGTTACATTTCCGTAATCTTTCCTGTTATCAAGCACATAATTAATAACAGATCTTACCGGGACAAGACCAATTCCTCCGCACACGAAAAGAATGTCTTTCCCTTTCATTGCATCTTCAACCGGAAAATTTGTTCCATAAGGACCTCTCACTCCGACTTTATCATCAGGTTTCAATCCATGAATAGCGTTTGAAACGTTTCCAACTTTCCTTACAACCATTTCAAAAGAACCTCTTTGAGTAGGCGAAGAAGATACCGAAATAGGTGCTTCTCCTATTCCTGGTATTGAAATCTCTGCAAACTGACCTGGCATATGGCCAAGGTCATTTCCTGAATCCATTTTTAATTCAAGAAAATACTCCATTTCCGTCATGGATTCAGCCTTAACGACTGTAGCCATTTCAGGCAAATAAATATCCTTATGTTTTGTATTACACGAACGTGAACTCATTGCTTATCCTCCAGAAGAGTGTTAAATACTTCAACCGGATTTGCTATGTTCGAAACACAGGCTGAAATACAACGGCCGCATCCTACACATGCCAACCTGCCAACCTTATCCGCAACATACTTTCCTTTCCTATAATATCTATGGCGGTACCTGTCCGCCTTATCTTTGCGAAAATTGTGACCTCCGGCTACTTCAGCAAACTTTAAAAGCATGCATCCGTCCCATTCACGTTTCCTTGTACCGCTCTCCAAATCCCAGTTTACATCGTCACTGACATCAAAACAGTAGCATGTAGGACAGGTAATAACACACGAGCCGCATGAAAACAAAGTTTTGATTTTTCTTCCCATATCTCACTATCATAGGACTCTTCTAACAAGGAGGGTATATCCTCAAGAGCAGGTTTCAATTCATGTTTTTTCATTAGTTTAATATTTCTGTCCCATACTTCTTCCCTGCTTTCAATATCAGAATCACTTACATCCTGTGCATTACTAATACTCTTTATAAGAGTTTCCCCCTTTTCGGTTCTGGCATCAGCAATATACTCTTCACCAATTTTTGTCAGAAGAACATCAAAACCCTCATCTATTGTGGCTGTACCTACACAACCTGCAAAAGAGTTTTCAGCTACTTGCTGGACATCACAGGCAACGATAGTGGCATGATTTCTTCTGGTCATATAATGCACATCATAATTATCGCTGGTAAAAACCGTTTCCATCTGGTTAAGGGCATTCATGTCATATGGGTGCACACCCAGCAAAACAAATGGAGTATCATCAATAATACTTTCGAATTTTCCTTTTGTTTCAAAGGTCATCAAATTTTCTTTTTGAGGTTGAAAATACTTTTTCGGAGGTAAAATAGCTATGTCATAATCAAGACGCAAATCTTTAGCGCAAGCTAACGGGCCAAAGGCAAAACGTTCACCTTTTGCCTGAATACCAAAAACCTTGTGCTTTTCAATTAAGCCATCAACCCACGAATTCAATAATTCCTGGTTTAGTTTTTTGACGCTCATAAATCACTCCTGTGCAAAACATAATTAAAATTAAACAAACGTGCTGAATTTAATATTTACTGTAAACCTTTTCCAGTTCTCTAAGTATATCTCTCCTGCTAACTAACCCAATTACTTTGTCGTTCTCGACAATTGGAACTCTTCTTACGCGAGTTGAAGCAAAACAACTTATAAGAGTCTCAATATCAGCATCCATGGGAAATGAAACAACCTTTGTTGTCATTGCCTTATCAACCGTAGTATCTTTTGCATATCCGCTAAAACTGAACTTCAAAACATCATATTCAGTTATAATTCCCACCAGTTCATCATTCTCATCAACAACAGGAAGACCGCTAACATTCCACCTGAGAAGCAATCTGATTGCCTCAATCAGCAATGTGTCTCTCTTCGCCGATATCACAGGCGACGTCATAATATCCGCAGCAACACGTTTCTCTTTCATTATTCTTCTCCTAATTCTATTATGAGACGACCCCACTTATGAAACGCAATTTTTGAAATTCAATAGATATTACCGAGCTTATCTATATTGTCAAGAAGGCTTTCAAAAAATAGACTTATCTGGACATTTTCAGCACAAATAAAAGAAGTGAATTAATAACTTAAATGAAATAAGCCCAATTAACCAATACATGCAAAGCATTAGTACTGCATTAAAAGAATTTTGTCAATAATTGATTGAATTTATTTACTAATAAAAAATACCAACTAGCATATGCGCGGCAGAGATTCACCACTAGGAATATCCAGTATTCTAATACCGCCAATCCCTGTTTCAACTAAAACTGTACCGGCATGTCCTGAAACTACACGCCCAATAATACAGGCATCTTTTCCTAATTCATTATTTCTTAAACAATTGATTGCGCTTTCTGAACTACTCTCTGCACAAACAACAATAGCTTTTCCTTCGTTTGCCACCTGCATTGGATCAAGACCCAGAAGGTTGCATGCACCAATAACATTATCCTTCAAAGGAACTCTTTTCTGTTGAATCTCAATTCCAGTTCCAGAAGAAGATGCAATATCATTAAGAGCTGCTGAAACACCGCCTCGAGTGGGATCACGCAGGCAATGCACTTCAGGTACTGTTTCCAGTAATATTCTAATTAAATCACATAAAGGTGCAACATCACTTTCTATTGAAGACTTAAAATTCAAACCCTCTCTTTGCCCCATAACTGCCATGCCATGTTCACCTATGGACCCGGTTAATATAACAGCATCTCCGAGTTTTGCGTTTGAAACAGCGGCATTTACGCCCTGTTTCCTGACACCAAGCCCTGAAGTATTTATATAAATTCCGCTGCCCCTTCCTCTTTCAACTACTTTTGTATCACCAGTAACTATCTTTACTCCTGTTTCTTTTAGTACTTTACTCATAGAGCATAATACTTTTCTAAGATCGCTAATTAATAAGCCCTCTTCTAAAATAAGACCAAGACTCATATATTTAGGCTGAGCTCCTTCCATTGCTAAATCATTGATTGTTCCGCAGGCTGCAAGTTTGCCGATATCGCCACCCGGAAAAAACAAAGGATCTACAACATAAGAATCTGTAGTAAAAACTATTTCCAATTCAGGCACAGTCAGACAAGCTCCGTCGTCAAGCTTTTCAAGTATCTGATTGTGAAATTCGGGAATAATAACTTCCCCAATAAGCTTTTTAGACAGCGAGCCACCGCCGCCGTGTGCTAATAAAATCAGGTCTTCATTCATAATCTACTTTAATAATCCATTTCTATGCTAAACGGGCTTTTGCCTTATCACGGCTCAATTTAAAATTCAACCGAATCACCCCTGTATTTATAATATGCTGAACATGTTCCCTCACTTGAAACCATACAGGCACCTAAAGGTGAATCCGGAGTACATTTTTTTGAAAAAAGCAAACAATCAAGAGGGGTTCGAGTACCTCTTAGAACATCACCGCAAATACATCCCTTTTCCTGTATGGATTTCGGCAAATCAATATCTGAAAAAATCATATCTGCATCATACTTGAAAAATTTTTCACGTATTCTCAAACCGCTTTTCGGAATAATTCCTAGACCGCGCCAAGCAATATCGCAAGGTTCGAATACCTCATCCAAAAGAGAAAGGGCACTTAAATTCCCTTCAGGTGTTACACTTCGTGAATATTGATTTTCAACAACAGCACAGTTACTTACCAATTGCTTCAATAACATCTCAATTGATGCAATCATATCAAAAGCTTCAAAACCTGAAATAACACAGGGAATACCAAATTTATCAGTTAAAAACTTATAGGCATTTGATCCGATAATAACACTAACGTGTCCCGGACAAAGAAAACCGTCTATCTGCACATCCCCACCCATAAGCAGTCCATCCATAGCCCAGGGCATTGTTTTATGCGTACACAAAACACTGTAATTTGAAATATTTTTTTTAGCCGCCTCTCTAATAGTCCACGCAACAGTTGGAGCAGTAGTTTCGAAAACTACTCCAAGAAATACAATCTTCTTTTCAGGATTGGAATTCGCATATGCCAAAGCATCAAGCGGCGAATAGACCACCTTTATATCAGCACCTTTTGCACGCTCAATTTCGAGAGAAGACTCAGAAGATGGAACACGAATCATATCCCTAAACGTTGCTATCACAGAACCAGGCAACCTTGATATTGCAATAGCCTTATCAAGATATTCATTTGGAGTTACACAAACAGGACATCCAGGCCCTGAAAGCAGAGATATTGATTCAGGGAGCAAAGATCTCAAACCACTGCGAAAAGCACTCATAGTATGCGTGCCGCAAACCTCCATAAACTTCACTGGTTTTCCAACCTGCTCAGCTAAATCACTAATAATTTCTATATGTTTCTGTAAATCCATAACCAAATATCCGGCGACCGCTACTCTTCCTGTTCATACATTTCATTAATAATTGTTCTGTATTCTTCAACATCCTCTTCAGACCATTTCTGTATGGCAAAACCTGCATGTATAAGCACATATTCTCCCAAGGCAGGTTCATTAATTAAACAAACATTACAACTGCGCTGTACACCTTCAATATCAACTGTAGCAAAATCATCTTTCAGCTCAATGATCCTGGCAGGGATAGCAAGACACATAATCAATTCCCTTATTATTTATAACGGCTCTTCGCTAATGCAACGACAGCCTGGCCTAGAGCAATTCCTCCATCGTTTGGAGGAACAATACTATGACTGTATACAGTAAAACCCTTACTATTTAAACAATTAACAGTAAGTTTCAAAAGAAGATCGTTTTGAAAAACGCCTCCCGAAAGAACAACTTTATTTATCTCTTCAGTATTTCGAATATTAACACATACATCAGTAATTGCAGCTGCAATAGTATTATGAAATTTAGCGGCGATACAGCTTTTTTCTATACCTGAGAAAATATCTTCAAATATCTCTTTAAACATCGATGCAAATGATACTACTGCAGCAGCTCCTTTATCATCATAGCTATAAGAATAATTTTCATTAACACCTGCTTTTGCTATATTCTGAAGACAAATAGCTGCCTGTCCTTCATATGAAATTCTACCGGAAAACCCCAAGATAGCTGATACAGCATCAAAAAGCCGTCCTGCACTTGATGTTAAAGGTGAGCGTATTCCTTTTTCAATCATTTCTAAAAGCACTTCTCTGTCTAAATATGAAATGGAAGAAAATACATTACTGTTTAACAAATCAGCATTTGAACCAAATTCACTCACAATAACACTGAAAGCCATTCTTAATGGATGAAAAATCCCCTCATCATTTCCGGGAAGTGGATATTGTTTAAAATGAGCTGCTCGCCTGTACTGTGAAGTATCGGCAATCAGAAATTCTCCGCCCCAAACAGTTCCATCATCACCATATCCACTGCCGTCCATAGCAACACCAATAACTGTATTTTCAACTCCATTTTCAGCCATGCATGATACTATATGCGCATGATGATGCTGAACAGGTACCTTTTTTGAAACACCAGATTCCAACGCATATTTTGTAGACCAGTAACCCGGATGCATGTCAAAAGCAATAATTTCAGGATCAATCTCAAGCAAATTGAGCAAATCATCAACAGATTTTCTGAAAAACATAAAACTGCGGTAATCGTCAAGATCCCCAATGTGCTGCGAAATAAAAGCCAGTTTCCCACGTGTTACACTAAAAGTGTTTTTTAATTCTCCCCCGCAAGCCAACACTGAAGGGCCTTCCAATCCAAGCTTTACAGGATCTGGAACAAACCCTCTTGAACGCCTGTAAAAGAGTCGTTTAGTCTCAACAATCCTCAAAACAGAATCATCGCATCTTCGCAATATCGGACGGTTATGAACTAAAGCATAATCAGCTATTGAACTTAAAACATTTTTCAAATCTGCCTCATCGCAAACTATTGGTTCTTCAGCCATATTCCCGCTAGTCATAACAAGGGGCTCTGTTTGTGAAAGTAAAATATAATGTAAAGGAGTGTATGGAAGAAACGCACCTATATCATTTGTATCCGGTGAAACCAACTTTGACACATTTGAAGCATCCTTTCTTGAAAGCACAACAATTGGCCGTGCATAAGAAAGAAGTTCATGCTTTTCAGTTTCGTTTATTTCGCAATTATCAATAATTTCACCAATCGATTCGAACATAACAGCCAATGCTTTATGCGGTCTTTTTTTTCTATCCCTCAATTTCCTGATAACATTATCATTAGTCGCCGAACAACACAGATGGTAGCCACCCAATCCTTTCACTGCGACAATATTGCCATCCAGAATTAATTGCACACATACAGACAATGGATTGCCGGATACAGGATTTCCCGAGGAATCAATCAGGTTTAAAACAGGCCCGCAATCAGGGCAAGCGTTTGGTTGGGCATCAAAACGGCGATTCATAGGATCATTGTATTCAGAGCTACATACAGAACACATTTTGAAAGAACTCATTGAAGTTCTTTCCCTGTCGTAAGGAAGGTCCTGAATAATAGTAAACCTCGGACCGCAATTAGTGCAATTGATAAAAGGATATTTAAAACGCCTGTTATCCGGAGCAAACAATTCGGATCTGCATCGTTCACATACTGCCAAATCCGGCGGCATACCTGCAGCAAGATCCTCTGAATGCTGGCTTTGAATAATTTCAAAGCCTCTTTCGTTTTTAACTAATATTTCTTCGTCGTTAAATTTTGCAATCCTAGCCTGTTCAGGTGGATTATATTTTAAATAACATAGAAAATCCTTGATACTTTTTTCATCACCTTCAACTTCAATAGATACTCCTGTTGAAACGTTCTTTACAAATCCGGACAGGCCGTGCTCAACAGCATACCTGTATACTGTCGGTCTAAAGCCAACCCCCTGTACGCGTCCTTCAACATTTACCAGAAAACGTTTTCTCATAAGTTTAGCAGGCCCTTACCCTCTCCTTTATCCACTCATGCCATTGCTCAACACCGTTGCCATTCAAAGCATCCACCTGAAAAACTGGTATAGAACCGTTTACATCCTTTATCGCTTCCATGCAAACACCTATCTTATAATTTAAATGTGGCAACAAATCCGTTTTTGTCAAAACAACCGCTGAGGCCTCATTAAAAAGAAGCGGATACTTTGATGGCTTTTCTTCCCCCTCAGTAACACTTAATACTGCAATTTTTGCTTCTTCACCGATATCAAATTCAGCAGGACATACAAGATTACCAACATTCTCTACAAAAACTATATCCAGTTCATCAAGAGGAAGATCCTTCAAAGCATAATGGACAAGTTTGGCCTCAAGATGACAGGCTCCTCCGGTAAGGAGCTGACTTGCCAAAATATCAAGTTTCTGAAGTCTTTCGGCGTCTTTTGTCGTTTCAACATCACCCTCAAGAACAGAAAAACTTAATGAATCACTGCAATCTTTAGCAAGTCTTTCCAGCAAAACAGTCTTTCCGGATCCAGGAGAACCAATAAGATTAAGCATAACCACCTTTTTCTTCTTTAAAAGATCTCTGGTTTTCTGAGCCCATTCAGCATTTGCCCCCATCAAATCTTTGTATACTTTAATAGTTTTTTCATTCATTCATCTATCTCCACTTGTTTCAAATAAAGTTCTTTGCCACTGGTGATATCTACACTTGCCTCTCCACATTCCACACACAGCATAACAGGCACTTCCAAAAAACCTTCCCATCCGCACTCTTTACATTTACCACAAACTGGAATATATTCAACCTCAAGAACTGAACCTTCAGCAATCGTATCTTTTATCAAAACATCATAGGCAAACTGAAGCTGCTCCAATATAATTTGTCTTAACCCGCCTATTACTACAATAACTTTTATAACCCTTACAGGTGCAGGTTCAATTTTTTTAATTTCATTCAATGCCATATCAACTAGTGACTGGCATATTGAAAACTCATGCATAACAAACCTTTTTCAAATCCACATATGTTTAAAATTCAAGTTCCTAATTCTTTAATCAATATTCGGTATTCAATTTTTTCACTTTCTTACACCTTACGAAAACATAAAACAAGCCTTAACAGCATACTACACAGTGGACACAATATAAACATACCGCAAAAGCTTAATACTATTATTAATCACATTATGCTCAGTATTGGGAGGGACATAAACGGCCTGATTTTCAGAAATTTCTTTTGGCTCTTTTCCTTCAGAAACAAATTCTCCTTCTCCATTTAAAACAACTATAATCTCTTCATGACCTTCCGTATTGTGTATTCCTACATCATGTCCCGGCAAAAGAGTAACAAGTCCCGAGCGCATAGCAATGCCCTGCGAACGATCCAAAATCGGCATATAATTAACGCTTTCAGCAGGAAATGCTTTTACAAATGTCTCTGTTTTATTTAAATCCTTATTCATAATATAATCCCTTCATAACTTTCAAATAATAATAAGGCTGTTAAAGAATATGTTCCCACAATTAAAAAAAACAGCTATTATAATTAGAATTCTTATTACGTCAAACAATCATTCATTAATAGTCAGTTGATATGTATTTTCGGAGAGTTAAATATGAAATATTTTAAATTGAAATTTGTTTTTGCTTGTTTATTT
>JAVCCS010000220.1 GCA_030765365.1 Candidatus Theseobacter exili | reverse complement strand
GTAATTGGTATATCCGTACGGCCAGGTTTAACCTTCCCTGGCCAGTTAACCATAGCAGGCACTCTTATCCCTCCTTCATAAATAGTTCCTTTTGCTCCACGTAAGCGCTTGTTACAACTTTGTAGTCCATTAAATCCGTTATCGGATGTAAAAACAACCATTGTATTTTCCCGAAGTCCTTCTTTGTCCAGATAATCAATAATACGCTTTACATTCTCATCAACAGATTGAACCATTGTTGCATAACCTGCAATCTCTTCAAGTCGCTGTTGTCCTTGTCCTGTTGCCAAATCCGGATCTTTCTCCATGAACTTTTCCTTCCACTTTTCACAGCGTGGTACAGTTGGACGGTGTGGAGCATAAAAATTCAGATTCACAAAAAAAGCTTCATCCTTATTCCTTCGGATAAAGTCGATTGCCTCATCAGTCAGACGATCAGTTAGCCATTCATCTCCTTCTTTATCTTCAATAAATGGATTCTTAAACGGAGCTTTGTAACCACCACTAGTTGTTTTATAACCGTCTTTGTATCCACGAGCAGGATCACCCCACCAGGTACCACCTACATTTTCGTGAAAACCACGTCCTGTAGGATAGTATTGCAGATAATACTTCTTATGCTTGTCGACCCAGCTAAAATCGCCGGTATGATACTGTTTTAGTTTTGCTTTAAATGGATAATCTTTTTCTTTTTCGGGATCTGGACCAACAATGTGCCATTTGCCCAAATGAATCAACTTATAACCCGCTTTATTCAATGGCTGAGAATATACCGGATGCTCTAAACCAACCGTCCATCGGGAATAGATATTCTTTTGAGGATCCTTACCTTCCAAAACGGGAACAGTATAAACCCCTGTTCTGAATGATTGGCGTCCGGTTAACAATGCAGTTCGAGATGGAGAACAAGTGGGATACATATAGGCTTGTGTGAAAACCAAACTCTCACCAGCTAACTTATCAAGATGGGGAGTTTCAAACCACTTACTCCCCATAAAACCTACATCCTGCCACCCCAAATCATCTGCCATTATGAAAACGATATTAGGCTTTTTAGCGATTGTACTTTTGGGTTTTGAAAATACATGAAACGGCAGAACCAGTATGAGTAAAAATATTAATTTTAATGTCATTGCTATAAGTAAATGTGTTTAATTTAATAGAGATAGATAAATAATAAATATGGACAGATGTAATCAAAAAATATAGATATAGCCTAAATAATTCATGAATTATTTCTGTCTCCGACAGCGACTAAGCTTCAGTAAAAACTTTTTTCAAAAGTTTAACTTCAGCTATATTGAAACTAACCAGTACTAACTTCGCCTCCTGACTTCAACGTAAAAAGGAGTTATGTATGTATTTTTGTTTTCGCCGATTAGCAATAAGCTTGTAATTAAATCCGCCTTTACTGCTGGCAATTGAATATTCTCAACTTTAAGAACATCACTGTGAGGTCGTTCAAAATGAACATTATGCTCAAATGCCCCAAGATTTATTTGAATTTGACAATCGGCAGTAATTTTTTGTCTAAAATGAAACAATATATCATAACTCCCGGAATTTGCAATTTCAATTTTCCAGGAAGCAGAATTACTCTTCAACTGCTTATTTTTAAGAACTACCACATCGTTAAGATTTAATATACTTGGATTTTCAAACCTGGTACCAATAACTACTCTTGGAGGATTTACGATATTGGGAGATGCGACCATCTCATCCAGCCATCTACCCATCTCAGTTTTCAGTGCTAAAGCTTTGTTGTTATTGCTTTCCACTATATTATTTAGTTCATAAGGGTCTTTCGCAATATTGAATAATTCAAACTGCTCAATAGTAGCTGCCTCCTCACAATTGCCAACCAATTTATAATTTCCTTTCCGAATCGAAACATTATTGTATTTCTCAGGAAGCCCTCTCATCCACGAACGACAAAGTGAGCGATCGGAGAAAACTGACTTTCTATTTTTAAGTAAAGGCAAAAGACTTTTTCCATCAATTTTTCTATCTGCAGGAATCTTGCCACCGCATAGTTCTGCCAATGTAGGAAGTATATCGTAATGTGATGCAGGAGTAAAAATATCCCTGTTACCCTTAAATTCTCTGGGGTAACGCCAGAAACAAGGTACACGCACCCCACCCTGAAATACGAGAGACTTTCTGCCACGCATTCCTGCCAAATAGCGATAGGGTACAGGTCCATTATCGGTCATGAAAATTACCAGGGTGTTTTGCTCCAATTCAAGCTCATTCAACTTATTCAATAATTTACCCATATTCTCATCAATATTGGAAACCATTGCATAGACTTTTCTGGCAGCGCTTTTCGATTTCTCATCCATTTCAGGGAAAGGCCTGATATCGTTTTCAAAACCTTTTGCCGGATCAATATCTTTATAAAGATTATAATATTTTTGAGGCACCTGCAACGGTGCATGAGGAGCATTAAATGCAAGATAAAGGAAAAATGGCTGTTCTTTATTATTCTCTACAAAGTCGATTGCTGCGTCGGTAAAAACATCGCTGCAATATCCTTTGGTTTTAACCATTTCCCCATTTTGCCAAAGGGTTGGATTAAAATAAGAGCTGTCAGCTTTCAAGGTATTGG
>JAVCCS010000300.1 GCA_030765365.1 Candidatus Theseobacter exili | reverse complement strand
GCAGTGGTACAATGCAGGGGAGGCAAGGAAGAAGCTAAAGAACGTTTCATATACAATGGAATACACAATTGTGAATCAGCTCAACAATTGATGGGTGGTTCAAAAGCCTGTACTTACGGATGCCTGAGATTTGGAGATTGTGTAAAGGTCTGTAATTTTGACGCAATTAGAATGAATTCAAATAATCTGCCGGAAATTGACGAGAAAAAATGCACGGGATGCGGGCTATGTGTCAAGGCCTGTCCAAGATCCATAATCACTTTAATTCCTAAAAAGGAAAGAGTCTACCTGGCATGCGTATCTCAGAATACAGCAAAAACAGTAAAGGCAGCCTGTTCTGTCGGGTGCATAGCATGCAAAATTTGTTCCCTGCCGAAATTCACGCCTTCAGGTGGAATTACTATGGAAGGCAATCTTCCTGAAATGCATTACGATAAGGAACACGCATTTGAAGGCGCCCTGCAGAAATGCCCGAATAAATGTTTCATAAAAGATCCTGGCGAATTACCTGAATAAGCTGAAATCTTACTCAGGTAATAAAGATTAAAGCTTTTTTTTTCATTTTTTATAGTAATTGCTTTTTTTGTAAATGTCTTTATTCCAAGAATTAGTTGCTTCCATACTTCTCATACCTAAACTTCAATATATCAACAAGGAATTATTTATTTGCCCTGTCTCCTTCAAAATAAACTCTTGACTTTTTGATTTATTTGTTATATATATAATGTGTTGACGTGAATGTTTAAAAAGATTTGTGAGGGCAAACTATCTGAAAAGGTAGGACGCAAAGCCACGGGTCCTCGTCTCTCAGGAGAGAGGATCGCCGGGTTGCAGCGAATCAAGCATATTTTATGCTTGAATACTACCTGTTTCAGATTTTGAAACAGGTTTTTTGTTTGAATGCCTAAACTTAAAAAAAGAAAGGCAGCTTTACAATGAAAAATAAAAAGAATACAGGGTTTTCCCTACTGGAGCTGCTAGCATGTATTAGTATTATTTCCGTGATTAGCTCTCTTTTATTCAGCGCACTGCAGTCATCTCGGGAAAAAGGTTACCAGGCTAAATGTATTAACAACCAGCATAATTTGATTCAGGCAGTAATTTTATTTGCTTTAGATGAAGAACATCTGCCGACTTCGATAGCATGCCTGGCTAATGATGGCTATTTAGACGGCAGATCAACAAGATCGCAGCAAGGTTATGCTTACGCTGATTCAACCGTTCTGTCTCCATATTACAACAGTGTTTTCGAATTAACCAAATGTCCCAAAGTTCACGGTACAATTATGGATGATCCTCCCGTTTATTCTTATGGAATGTCTGAACAGTTAACTGGAATTTCATACCACCTTATTAAAAATCCTTCTAAGCTTGTTGTAATTGCAGACAGTGATACTCCGTTTATTTCTTCCATTGACCAAGTAGCTCCAAGACACAAATTAGGCGCTATCGGCGCTTATGCTGACGGACATGTCGAATGGGTAAAAGACGGTGAATTTACCATCCCTGAAAATGAACCTAACGCGGTCACAGAAATTTTTGAAATAATTGAAGGCAGTGTAATAGTTTCAACAGCATCTTCAACAACGGTTATTCCCCTTGCGGCACAATACGCGCAAAGTTCAAGTTCATGGTATGACGTTTATATTACAATGGAAGTTACAACGCCCGACGGTGAAACCACATCATCTTATGAAGTAATGTCCTCAGAAACAGATGGACTTAACGGAGGTATGACACAAGAAGAACTTATGGAATTCATGTGGGAAAGTCCTGAATTTGAATCTGAATCAAGCATTAATATCATAAGCACGGCAAAATACTGGACTAAAAAATGGAAAAAAGTCAATGGACGATGGAGAAAAGTCTGGGTCCAGAAGACAAAACGTTCATGGAACACAAATGATGATGTTGATTCACAGGTATGGGTATTAAAAGACGGGGATCCCGTTCCGGAAGTTCCCGGCCTTAACGGACAGATAAGTGTCGCAGAAGCAGTTTCAGGATATGTAGAACGGGCTGAAGACGGAAATGATTACGTTTCACTCGCGGAAAACGAAGTAATATATTTCTTTGAAATCGGCCAAACAAATCCATATTATTCGAATGGAGCGCCAAACCCTGGATATGACTGTAACGATTTAGTTGTTTTAATGACAATTGATACATATGAAAATGTTGAATAAAACTTAATGAAAGGTTACAGTACATATTGTATAAAATTAATCGGTTTTACTGTGAGAGGAGGGTTCATTTGATGAAGTATTCTCATACTTTGTTTTTAGCGACTATAGTTATAATGTCTATAGTTTCCAGTCCTTGTCTTTATGCCAAAGATACCAAACAAATGCTTGATAAGGCTATGAACCTTTCCATTTCCGGGAACGATGAGCAAGCGCTTGAAGTGTACGAGAAGATTATTAAAATAGATCCTGAAAATGCTGAGGCATATAACCATATTGGTACTATTTATTATAATGAAGCTGTTGAAAACAGGGATATTGAACTGCTTAAAAAGGCCATCGAAAAATTTAAAAAAGCCTTAAGCTTAAATAATTCCTATGGAGAAGCTCACGATAACCTGGCTATGTGTTATGTTATAACCAGGGAAGATAATAAAGCACGGTCGCATTACCAGAAAGCCAAGTCCCTGGGCATTCGTAATGAACGACTTGAAAAGCGCTTTTATGGAAAATGATTTTGTTATAGTTTGTTTACCTTTATTCAGAATAAAGCCGCCGTTATTGACTGAATAGTGATAATTTAAAGAAGTTTTTTTATTATTGGATACACGCTTTGTTCTAACTTTCAACTTCTGTTTTATATTCGTTAATTAAATCAAGCAGGTCATAAAGTTCTTCACGTAAATTGTATAAAACAATATTCTTATCCTGCTTTTTTTCAGTATTGCCGGTTTTTTCTTCCTTCAGTGCCCTGCGTGCGCCTGCAACTGTAAAACCGTCTTCACATATATATTTTCTTATCTTTAGCACTTGCTCAATATCTTTTTTGCGAAAGCGTCTGAATCCAGATGGATCCTTTATCGGCCGCAAAGATGCAAATTCCTTTTCCCAGTATCTTAAAATATGAGTTTTAACACCAGTCCGCTCACTGACTTCACTTATTGTATAAAACATCTTTTCAATAAATTTATTTTTCTCCAAACTACACCCCCCAATGTTCCATCTCCGGCCTTGGACGACGCATCATAAGATCTCTTACAGCAGTCTCAGGTTTTTTGTCTTTATAAAGAACTTCATGAATCTGCCTGGTAATCGGCATTTCAACACTGTTATTCTCTGAAAGATCGTATGCAGATTGTGTAGTCTTTACTCCTTCCATAACCATTTCTGTTCTTTCCAGAATTTTACTCAATTTTTTTCCTTCCGCCAGCTGCAAACCCAGGTTCCTGTTTCTGCCGAACTTACTTATACAGGTTGTTATTAAATCACCAATACCACTCAAACCGGAAAAAGTCCCCGGATCAGCACCCATAGCAACCCCAAGCCGTCTTATTTCAGCTAATCCCCTTGTCAAAAGCGCTGCCTTTGTGTTTGAGCCTAAACCTAAACCGTCACAAATGCCGGCTGCAATCGCAATAATATTTTTTAGAGCGCCTCCCAGTTCAACGCCTATAATATCCGGGTTTGTATACACTCTGAACCTCTCTGTCATAAAAAGATTCTGAACTCTTTTAGCATCCTCCATATTATTTGAGGAAGCAACTATCGTTGAAGGCAGGCGACGCGCAACTTCTTCAGCATGACTGGGGCCTGAAAGAGCCACTACTGAATCTGTTGATATGACTTCTGTTATAACCTGGCTCATTCGTAATAATGTTCCGTTTTCAATCCCTTTGGAAGCACTTACAATAATTTTTCCAGTTGAATAGAAAGGTTTTATTGATAAACAAACCTCTCTCAAAGCATGAGAAGGAGTAGTAATTACATATACTGATGCTTGTTCCATCATAGCTGCCAGATCATAACCAATATCCAGTTTATCCGGCAGTGGAATACCGGGCAGAAATTTAACGTTTTCACGTTTATCCTGAAGGATTTTTACATATTCGGGAAAAGCTCCCCAAAGGGAAACTCTGTGTTCTTTTCCCAGTAAAAGAAGAGAAAGAGCCGTACCCCAACCTCCATCACCTATTATAAGAATTCTATCGCTCATGAACACTGACCTTTTCTCCCAACTTCTTTTCATCCCCCCGCAATAACCTCGAAATATTAGCACGATGCCTTACTATTACAAGAATTGCCGCTAATATACCAATAAATATTATCATTGCCGGAGCATGCATAATTAGAAGACAAACCGGAAGCGTGACTGCAGCCAGCACCGAACCTAAAGAAATGTAACGCGTAAAAGCTACGGTTACAAAAAAAACAGCCCCGGAAACAAGAAAGGCAGGAGGATGAAGCGCCAATAACCCCCCGGCACTTGTAGCTACTCCTTTTCCTCCTTTAAACCTTAAAAAAACCGGCCAGAGATGACCGCATAATGCTCCCAGAAAGCAAAACACCTTTAATGTTGTTAGTGGAAAAGGAACTGATGAATTCCACAGTAATGTTGAAATAATCAGCACCGGGATAACTCCTTTTAGAGCATCAATAAATAAAACTGTAACCCCAGGTTTTACACCAAAAGTCCTGAGAATATTAGTAGCCCCCACATTCCCGCTTCCAATTTCTCGTATATCTATCTTCCCTATAAGCTTTCCAACAAGATATGCAGTTGGTATTGAACCTATCAGATAACTTGCTAAAACAGCAACAACAGCCCTTAAAATGCCTGCCATTTCTTATTACCTGCCCTTTCTAACCAAAACTTTTAAATTAATTCAGCAGCTTTTACAGCTCTATATAAAAAATACTCTTTCCCTGAGGCACGACCGATTGCTTCTGTCGGACAAAATGAAATACATCTCATGCAAAAATTGCAATTACCTTGAAAATCCGGAATATCATCACTGCCTGTTGATAAATTGCTGACAGGACAAAGCTTTATACAAAGTCCGCATTTTGTACATTTATCTATGTCTACAATAAATTTTTTCTCTAAAGACTTCACCATCTTTGTCATCATACTGCTGTGGGAAATCTAAAATATAAGGTCTGATAATAATGGTATTCTGCCCCATCTTGATGTCCCTCTTAAAATACTGTGTGCATACTCTTCAGCTGCCAGTAATCCTTTTCCCACCTTTTTTCGGTTATTATCAGGATTCACTTTAACAGGTAAAAAATTGTTTGGCATTGAAATTTCTTTTGCTCCAATAGTCCTATATCCTTTTTTCTGAAGTATTGCTCTAAGAGGTCCAACAACTCCACCTGAAAACGCCATAAGCGTATCAACCATAAATATCCTTGTTTCTTTCCCGGTCTTTGGCAGTTTGTTTATAAAATTCCAAACGACCGGGTAAGTCGATTGATATGCAACTGGAAATGCCAAACCTATAATATTGTCCAGGCTTATCTCTTCAGATTTTGTTTTTTCAATCTTATGTAAAAAGACTTCTGAACCAGATTTTCTGAATATCTCAGCCATTCTATTAACTGCCAACAGAGTATTGCCAGTACCGGAAAACCAGTAAAAATCAATTGGAGTTTTCATCTCTATGCCTGTTGTTTATTTTATGCTGTAGAGGAAATCCCGGAAGAGGACTTCTCTTATTACTTGATTTTACTTTCACATATCCTTTTCTATCACTTGATTTTCTACTAATTTGAGAAGATCTATTGAGACCGCTGCCAGGTTTTTTTCTTATTTTCCTTTCAACCGGAGGAAGAGGCTTCCAGGCTGCTAATTCTTTTGCAGGTAAGGGTTTTAAGGTAAACACATACATAATACAAACAACAGTGCCAACCACATAATAGCTGATAAATAAAGGAAGTTCCTTTGATTTCGGCAACCGGATATAAAAGAAATTAGCGGCGCCAACAGCAAACCCGATAAAAGCCATAATTTTCTGACCAAATATTAAAGGGGTAACTGTATATGAAATCCAAACGAGCAGCCCTATTGCTATTTTTCCTTTCTTAGGGCCCAAAAGGGTCATAAAGGTCTGGTAACCACAGGCCTTATCTCCATCATAATCTTTTAAATCTTTTATGCTTACACTCAAAAAAACATAAACTAAAACTGCAATAGTCGCTTTCCAGGGAAGGAATTGTGGAGCCAATACACGTGAAAAAGCAGCAAAACCGCATAACATTGACAAATATGCTGTTGCTGCAAGTGAAAAAAGATTGAAAGGCATATATTTTTTCAACTGAAAAGGAGGCATTGAATAAATATAAGAAACAATCCATGCTATGAGAACAACGATAAAACACGCAAAATTTATTGAAAGCGCGGCAATTAGCGCCATTATCAGGAAACCAATCGCTAGCGCAATTGCTCCTTTTTCGGTAAGGGTTCCGGCAGGAAGCGCCCTTTCAGGACTGGATAATGCATCACATTGTTTATCGACTATGTCGTTTAGTAATGTCGCGCTGTGAAGTCCATACAATAAAGAGAGAAACAGTACCGCAAGTCCAATATAGTTAAATGGCTGATATGGATCAAAAAGAGTTCCCCCGGAAAGACGATATCCTAATAAAACACCAAAAGATAAGAGTAAGAGGTAATGAATATACCTTGTTGTTCTCAATGACAAAATAATAGCTTTTGCCGATTTTTTCCGATCAATTATTAAATATGCCACACCCAATACTGTCAGCAGTATCACGTAAACAGCCGTCATCTTCTTGTCAAAAAGATCTATCATACAATTAGGTTTGAGGAATAAAAAAGACCTATCTATAATGAGGTTATTAGTCTCTGCTTTAAATAAAAGATTAGCTGCCGCCTGAATTACTGCCGGCATACTGCCGATGCAGATAATTATTGAATATGCTAAAACTGCTCCAGATACAGATTTCAATATACTCCTGGTTTTTAAATATATGTATGTTATCGCGCCTGAGAACATTACAAAAGTTTCTATACGCATCCCCGGACTTATAACAGGAACTGATTTGAACGGAATAAACGCGCCTAAAAGGATGCTGATAAATTTATCACCGCTCATAGCATAGGCTAATTTAAAACCCTCACCCTTAGTCCAGAAATAATCAAAAACCGGTGCAAAAAGAATCAACGGTAAAAAAAGAAGAAGGAATTTAGCGATTTTCGCACTATGAACTTTGGCAACGGCCTTTATAACAAGAAAGATCACAGTAAAGCAACTAAGGTAAAACAGCGGGAAATGAATAAGAAACGCCCATGATGACATCCTGACATTTTTCAGGATACCTATAATATGCGGCCTTTCCATAAGGCCTTCAATAAAACTTCTTAATATAGTTATAGAAAGAAAAGTTATGGCAAATTCGGCAATGCCAATTTCATAATCCTCTAATTTTCTTACAACTGTATCCAGAGAAAAACGTTTTATTTTGGGTTTATTTCTTATTCTTCTTGTTTTTTTTGACATAACTAAAGCAAAATAAGTGACGTTAAAATTAATAAAACTGTTTTTTTATACTTTTATGCAATTTATTGCCTGGTCGAATATAATTGATATATTGATATACTATAACATTTAAGTTATTTGCATGACTACAGGAAATTATTAAATACAATGAACAATATTAATATTAGATTTCAGACAGCCCGTGCAATTTTTATATTAGTATTATTTTCTTTTCTAAATACATACGCTTATTCTGATCAATCGAATCTTTCAAAACAAATAAAAGAAGCCATTTATAACGGAGTTTGTTTTCTCGAAAAATTTCAACTTGAAACCGGCGGCTTTGAAAATGAAACTACAAACGATCTAAAAAAGGAACACTGGATTCTTGAACGAACAAATGCCGTTCCATCTTACGTTCTTTTATCAATGAGATATTTAAAAGGGGGAAAAGCCAAATTAATTAGAAAAAAACTGGTCGATTTTTTGATGAAAAATAAAGAGCCGCCGGGCGTATGGAGATACTGGGAACCGGAAGACAAGAGATATAGACTGCGTTCTCCGGACTCAGATGACACAGCTGTTGCCTGGATAGGGTTATGGACGCAAGGCCTTTCAATTCCTGATAATGTTATTTCATATTTGAAGCTTTTTAGAGGACCTGACGGGAAAATATGGACCTGGATAGATAAAAAGATCTTTAGATTCGACAAAGCAGCCGAGTGGTATTTGAACTCTGTTATAATAAGCCTTATACACGGGCTCTCGAATGACGCAAACGAGGTAGACGTAATTCCCTGGAACGACAGTATTCCGAGAGCAGGAGATGTTGATGCTGTTGCTAATATAAATGTTTTGCTTATGTTCGCTTTAGCGGAACAAAGTGATGAAAAAATTCTAAGTTTCGTTGTTGATTCATTTACATCAGGAGAATTCAAAAAAGGCAGCCTTTTTTATCCAAGTCCAAGAACATTTACTCAAGCTCTAATGAGAGCATACTGGTTAGGTAAAATAAAGGAACTTGAACCTCTTACAGAATTAGTTCAAGAATATTTGCTTGAACCCGAAAATTGTAATTTTTCTGATGACCCGCCAATGGAAACAGCTTTAACCCTTGCTGCACTAATTTATTCAGGATACAAAGGTGACGAAATTCGTAAAGGAATAGGAAGAATCCTGAAACTCCAGAAGGAAAACGGAAGCTGGCCGTCATCGGTTTGCTGGAGAGGCGATTTTGAACACCAACACTGCCTGTTTCGCAGTAAAGCATATACCACTGCTTTATGCCTTGAAGTACTGGATATGTACCTGAATCAGCGTTTGGAAAATTGAAATCTTTTCCTGGCGCCTTTCTGACCATACTTTTTACGTTCTTTCATGCGAGGATCTCTGGTTAGGTAACCAGCCTGCTTCAGAGGTAGCCGCCAGGTGTCATTTAATTCAACAAGCGCCCTTGCAATTCCATGACGAACAGCACCGGCCTGTCCCTGTAATCCACCACCATTAACCCTTACAATTACATCATATTTTCTTGCAGCATTAACAACTTCAAGGGGTTTTTTTATCATAATCTCAAGAGCTCCTACCCCTCCGAAATATTCCGTGCACTCTTTTCCGTTAATCTGGATCTTACCGTTGCCTTCCCCAATCCTCACTCTGGCTACGGCTGTTTTTCTTCTTCCGGTTCCTATAAAAACTGTAGTTTTCTCAGGCATTGATTAAACCTCAATTGTTTCAGGTTGCTGGGCTTCATGAGGATGTGCTGATCCCCTATAAACTTTCAATTTTTTTATCATGGTTCTAGCAAGACGATTTTTAGGCATCATACCGCGAACAGCCAACTCAATAATACGTTCCGGTTTTCTTGCCTGTAAATGACTAAACACTTCTTCTCTAAGTCCGCTTGGATATCCTGTGTAATGTTGATAAACCTTATTCTCTGCCTTCTTACCGGTCACAGCAACTTTTTCAGCGTTTATTACTATAACGAAATCACCGTTATCTACATGAGGCGTAAAAGAAGGTTTATTTTTTCCACGAAGAATATTTGCGATTTTAACCGCCATTCGCCCTAATATTTTTCCATCAGCGTTGATAAGACACCATTTTCTTTGGACATCAGCCGGTTTTTGCACAAAAGTTTTCATCGAGATCTTCCTCTTTCCACATAAAAGATACTGCTATTAATATAAGATTTTGGAATCTATCACAGGAGCTTGAACCTGTCAATTTTTTTTTAATATAAAATTAAACCTGTTTAAGTATTTCGGGTACTATCTCTTCTCTGCCTATAGACATAATATGAACACCATGACATATTTCTCTCATTTCACGAACCAGTTTTACAGCAAGTTTAATTCCTCTGGATGGAGGTTTTGGATCTTTTTCAAGCTCATGAATAGTGGCTTCATCAATTTCTATCCCTGGAACGTTCTCGTTCAAAAACCTTGCCATTTTAGCAGATTTTAAAACAAGAACTCCACCAAGAATCCTTACATCAGGCTGTGTAATTTTTTTCATAAAACTATCTAATATTTCGATATTAAATACCGATTGTGTTTGAAAAAAGCGGGATCCCGATTCAATCTTTTGCTTAAATTTGATAAATTGCGGAGTGATAGGATCTGCTCCGGGATCCACAGCAGCTCCGGAAAAAAAACTGGTTTTTCCAGCAATATCTTTTCCTGATAAATCCATTCCATTATTAAGATTATCTATCATTTTGAGAAGATGTACTGAATCAATATCAAAAACCGGTTTTGCCTGTGGTTGATCTCCTGCAGTCACAAGATCTCCAGTTAATGCCAAAACATTG
>JAVCCS010000227.1 GCA_030765365.1 Candidatus Theseobacter exili | reverse complement strand
GTTCAAGGTGTCTTATAATAGAATAATATGGTCTGTTACTGAGGTGTTAAAAAATATTTGATCTATATTACTTTCAATAGCCTTTGTTTCTTTTAATAACGTTTTCGCGCATTTCAAAGCTGGTAGTTTTGTATATCTGGATGAAGTTACCGTTGTCTTCAACCCTGTTCTTTTGAAGTTTTATATCTTTGCAACCATGAAAATAGAATGCGTTGAATGTGTTATGATGGACAAAACATTTTTTTATAAGGATGTTACTGCTGTTCCAGCCTGAAACGCCAATTGCTCCGCAGCCGTTAAGTTCGCTTTTTTCATATAATATATAATATCAAAAAGCAGGAGATTTAAAATACAAGTGTTTTGAAAAATGCGTTATTATAATATCTGTTCGCGAGGTTTAGGCATGTGTTTATAATAGAATTATTTTGGGTTGAAATTATGTATCAAAAAGGAATTTAATATGAGCGACTGTTTATTCTGCAAAATAGCTAAAAAAGAAATTCCGTCAGAGGTTGTTTATGAAGATGAAAGCTTTTTTGCTTTCAAGGACATCAATCCTCAGGCACCTGTTCATGTTCTTGTTATTCCTAAAGAGCATTTTGCTACTGTTAATGATCTGGAGGATACAAACTTGGCCGGCGGACTGGTTATTAAGGCCAAAGAAATTGCAAAGAAGCTTGGCGTTGATCAAAAGGGCTACAGGTTTGTGCTTAATTGCTTAGCCGATGCAGGACAGGAAGTGTTTCATGTGCATGGTCATTTGCTTGCCGGACGCAAGTTTACCTGGCCTCCGGGATGATGTATAAGCAACAGTCCGCTAAAACTTCAATCGCAATTATCCGATAGATATTTCGTCCGGGAGCTCGTTAACATCGTCTGACTGGTAAAGAAAATATGTTGAAAGCTGCTCTCCGCAAGCTCGAATACCCTCTGCAAGGCCTTCAGCAAACTGGTCTTGTGCAAACTTATCTGCAATGTTGTCCTTGATTTGATCCCAGAAACCTTCAGGAACTTTTTCGTTTATTCCCTTGTCACCAAGTATAGCAAATTTCTTTTCTTTAAGCGCTAAAAAGAAAAGGACGCCGTTACGATCTTTAGTTGCTGTCATACCTATTTTTTCAAAAATATTTTTTGCGGTTTCAAAAACGTCTTTACCGGCTGAACGCTGCAGGTGCAGGCGTATTTCTCCGGACGTATTTTTTTCAGCTTCGCCAATTGCATCCATAATCTGCTGCTGCTCTGATGGACTTAAGAATTTATTAGGATTGTTGCTTCTGTCTGTCATTGTTAATTCCTTTATATTGATATCGTTTTACCAGCCACCACTGGAACCGCCTCCGCCAAAACTTCCTCCACCTCCGGAGAAACCTCCCCCTCCAAAACCTCCGCCGCCAAATCCTGAGCCCCATCCGCTGTGGTAATATCCTGAACTTCGCCTGCCAAGTCCGGCTCTTCTTTTTTTTGGGGAAACAACATTTGCTACTATAGCGAAGCCTATAAAAATAAGGAAAAATATAAATGAAAATGGAGAGTATCTCCTTTTCCTGCGTGTTGTAACTTTTTTAGCTTTATATTCTCCTTTTGTAGCTAAAATGATTGAGTCAGTTGCGACATCAATTCCTCCATAGAATAGATTCTTTCTAAACCTTGGGCGCATTTCGTTGAATATAATACTGTTGCATATAGCATCAGGAAGCGCACCCTCAAGTCCGTAGCCTACTTCTAACCGGATTTTGCGATCTTTAAAAAACACCAGAAGAATTACACCGTTGTCCTTCCCTTTTTGTCCTATCTTCCATTGTTCGGCGAGGCGCATTGAAAAGTCTTCAAGGTTTTCGCCTTCCAGTGAAGGAAGTATTACAACAGCAACCTGGTTGCTTGTTGTGTCTTCAAAGTTTTTCAGCTTTCTTTCCAGGTTTGATGTTTCTTTTGCACTTAGAATGTTTGCATAATCGTTTACCCTGTTTTTAGGGTTAGGAGGCACTTTTAGCGCAAAACCCACAGCGGTGTATGACAGGAACAAAAAAAGCAAGCATATACGGTACGTTAGTGTTTTGTTTTTCATTTGAACGATACCTTTGGTGCTTTTTCGGCGCCGGCATCAGCTTTAAAGTATTCCCTTTTCTTATATCCGGCGGCAAAAAACTTGTACGGGAATTTTCTTATCGTTGTATTAAATTTTCTTGCAGCCTCATTGTATCGTTTGCGTTCAACAGTTATGCGGTTTTCGGTTCCTTCAAGCTGTGATTGCAATGTAAGAAAGTTCTGATTTGCTTTCAGGTCCGGATACCTTTCCACTACAACAAGCAGGCGTGATAGTGCACTTGAAAGTGCTGCCTGTGTCTGCTGTAACTGGCCGAAAGCGCCGGCGTCTGTTGTTAAGGCCTGTCCTGTCCCTGATGCTTTTTGTGCCATAGAGCGAGCCTGTATTACCTCATTGAGAGTTTCTCTTTCATGTGATGCATAGCCTTTCACTGTTTCAACAAGATTGGGGATCAGGTCGGCCCTTCTTTGATAAACGTTTTCCACCTGAGCCCATTTTTCGTTGACGTTTTCATCTAGTGTTACCAGGTGGTTGCTTATCGAAATGTAAGCTATGACCAGTATGATCGGTATTATAATTAGTACTGCTAATAATCCCTTGCTACCCATGAATTTCTCCTTTTTTATTTAACTTCTTTAATTGCGTTAGTTGTGCAAAAAAACCTGTCACCGAGATGGTGGACCGGCTGAGCTTTTTTAAGGTCAAGAACTTCATCAAACAGTCCTTCTTTTGCAGAAGCCGAAAGAATTTCACCAACGAATATTGTATGATCTCCGGCAGAAGGGCTGGAGTACACGCGGCATTCAATAAAACCGATACAGCCTTCAATGGCTGGTGCTTTTACCTTTTTTGCTTTTATTTTATTAAGTTCGCATAATGAGAATTTGTCCAGATTTTTTCCTGAATGCGTTCCGCAGTACCAGACTGCGCTTAGCATTTTCATCGGTGGAACATTAACGACAAATTCGCCGCTCTTTTCGATAAGCTTGTGTGTATATCGTGCTTTCCCTATTCCAACAGCAATCAATGGAGGTTTGAAACTTATCGGCATTTGCCATGCGGCAACCATGACGTTGTTTTTATTTCCTGACCTGGAAGTCACAAGGACTGTTGCCCCAGTGTTAATTAATCGATGTGCTTTTCCCAGTGGTATTTCATTGTACGACATAGTATTTTGATTCCTTCAATCAGTAATTTTCAGTAATTATCCTGAAATTTTAACGGAAAATAAAGCACAATACGTTATTTTATTGAATTTCTGCAATTACGCGTGCTGGAGCTCCGTCAGCTGAAAGATTTAAAGGCAGTGCAGTAATTCTAAATTCTGAAATACTTAAAAGCTTTTTAAGGTTAGTCATGTTTTCCAGTAAAAGCACATCGTTTTCAAGCAGTTTTTTATGTATGGCATGTGGGTGCCTGTCCGGTCCAGGAGTATCCATGCCAAGCATTTTTGCTTTCTTCAAGATTAATACATTTGCGAAATCTTGAGTTATAACGGGGTAGTCGATAAAATATTCGGGTTTTTTAAATTTTTCTGAAAATCCTGTGTACAAAATAATTATATCGGTTGATTCAATTGTTATACCTTCAAGACACTTCTCAGTAATTGGTGATTTGCCCCGTACATCTATTAATTTTCCGCGTCCAATGAATGTATCAAGGGAGAAATCAGAAAGAGTTTTGCCATTTTCAAGGATATGAGATGGCGCGTCTATATGAGTTCCAGTGTGCGTGCATGACTGGATTTTGAAAGCTGAGTATCCATCTTTGGAGATGCTTTTGATTTGATCAAGTTTCGGCACAGGATCGCCGGGATACACTGGCGTTATATTGTCGAATTTGTGTGTAAGGTCAATTATCTGCATACATTAATAATACATGATAGAATTAAAAAAATGGCATGAAACTTTTTAAGGTTTATTTGTGGCTCTTGCTTGACAACTTTTGAACAAAACCATACCCTTTGGGTTATTAATTTTTGACAGCATTAAAAATTTTGGAAAAATATTTTATGAAAGACAGACCGGTTTTTCACATCGTACCTTCACCGTTTTTTGCAAATCGAGGTTGTCACATGCGGATTTTAGGTGAGATACGTGCCCTTCAGAAAAAAGGGTATCGTATTATTATGGCAACGTATCATAATGGCAGTGATGTAGATAACCTTGATATTCGCCGTATCTTAAATGTTCCCTGGTACAACAAACTTGAAGCAGGACCTTCATGGCAGAAAATTTTTCTTGATTTTCTTTTGTTTTTCAAATGTCTTTGGATTTATGTCAAGGAACGCCCAGTACTTATTCATGGGCACCTTCATGAGGGGGCATTTATTGGCGGGCTTTTAAAAATTCTTTCTTTTAATCGTATTGGGCTTGTTTTTGATGTTCAAGGAAGTTTGACATCTGAGCTTGATACTTTTGATTTTTTCCACGGATGGAAGAAATTTATGCGCAAGTTGTCTGTCGGCCTTGAGAACCTCATTTGCCGCATGCCTGATTATTTTGTGTGCAGTTCGGCTTCGAATGCTGACATTATCAGGAAGCTTGGATTTCCTAAAGATAGAATACATACAGTTATTGATGGTGTTCACTCTGATTTTTTTAATGAAAAACCTCCTGAAGATTTCCGTAAGTCGCTTGGCATCCCAAATGATGTTCCGGTTGTAACTTTTACCGGCGCTCTTCTGAAGGCAAAGGGTGTAGACCAGTTTCTTGATGCTATGCCTCATGTAATTAGTGAATGTCCCCAAACTTTTTTCCTTATCGTTGGTTATCCTGTAGAGGAGAGCCAGAAGGCTGTTAAATCTATGGGCGTAGACAAACAGGTTGTTTTTACAGGCATGGTTGATTATTACAAACTCCCCCAATATTTAGGTGTTTCGGATGTTTCAGTTGACCCGAAAGTTGATGAAGCAGGTGAAGCCAGCGGAAAAATTATTAATTACATGGGTGCAGGCCTTCCTGTTGTCTGTTATGAATCAGTGAATAACAGGCGTTTTTTGGGCGATAACGGTGTTTATGCGACTAATGCTGATCCGAAAGATCTTGCATCAAAGATATGCCGGGTAATTAAAGATCCTGAAATGGGTAAATGCCTGGGCGAGGCCAACCGTCAGAGAGTCCGTGACGTTTTCAGCTGGGACGCAAGCATAGCTGATGTTGATAATATTTATCAGGCTTTGATTGACAAGAGATAAGGACAGGAGTTTACATAATATCTTTCCTGTTTTCTCTATTATTCCGCTCCTGTTTAACAATTTCCACGTCGGTACCTTCTATTACAAAATCGTACACCTCTTCGACTTCGTCGTTATGCATTCTTATACATCCAAATTAGGCTTCTTTTCCAATTGAATCAGGATTGTTAGTCCCGTGTATACCGTAGCCGTTTTCGGCGAATTCAATCCATCTGCTTCCCAGAGGATAATCAGGGTCGTCAGGTGAGACAACAATTCTGTTATATGGATCTGTCCATACAGGTTTAATAAGCTTTTTTCTTACTTTAAATGAACCTTCAGGGGTACTGTCAGATTTTCCGGTTGCTATAGAGTATGTCCTTAATGAAGTTTCGTTTTTGTAAACTGTCAGCTGCTTGGAACCTTTGTTAATCAATATTCTGAAGGGTCCTTGCAGAACCTGAAGTTTTTGACCTTTTCGAATAAGGTCTGGATTCTCCAGTTCATTTATCCTGGCAATTAATCCCGGGGAGGTTTTGTAT